>NZ_JBEPCJ010000094.1:0-42381 GCF_040299565.1 Spirillospora sp. NPDC000708 | reverse complement strand
TGACCGTGCTTGGGCGAGCGCGAACTCGCTTCGCGAGCTTCCCGGTGGGGCTCGCCTTCGGCTTCGCCCCACCGGTCAGATAGCGCGCTCGCGTGACGGCTCAGGTCGCTGCGATGCGGCTGCTGCGGGCGGTTGTGAAAGACCTATGGAACGCGTGAACGCCCCTGGCCTGGTGGCCAGGGGCGTTCGCGGACGTGCTAGGCGCTCTTCTCCCTCGGCTCGCGCTTCGGGCGGTCGCGCGGGACGAGGGTCGGGTTGACGTGCTCCAGGACCGCCTCGCGGGTGATCACGACGCGCGCGACGTCCTGGCGGCTCGGGACCTCGTACATCACGGAGAGGAGGACCTCCTCCATGATGGCGCGCAGGCCGCGGGCGCCGGTGCCGCGCAGGATGGCCTGGTCGGCGATCGCCTCGAGGGCGTCGTCGGTGAACTCCAGGTCGACCCCGTCCAGCTCGAAGAGGCGGTGGTACTGGCGGACCAGCGCGTTCTTCGGCTCGGTCAGGATGTTGATCAGCGCTTCCCGGTCCAGGTTGTGCACCGAGGTGATCACCGGCAGGCGGCCGACGAACTCCGGGATCATGCCGAACTTCAGCAGGTCCTCCGGCATGACGTCGCCGAGCACCGCCGAGGACTCCTCGAAGTCCGACTTGGAGCGGATCTGGGCGCCGAAGCCCATCCCCTGCTTGCCCACCCGGGACTCGACGATCTTCTCCAGGCCGGCGAACGCGCCGCCGCAGATGAACAGCACGTTCGTGGTGTCGATCTGGATGAACTCCTGGTGGGGGTGCTTGCGGCCGCCCTGCGGCGGGACGCTCGCGGTGGTGCCCTCCAGGATCTTCAGCAGCGCCTGCTGGACGCCCTCGCCCGAGACGTCCCTGGTGATCGACGGGTTCTCGCTCTTGCGGGCGATCTTGTCGACCTCGTCGATGTAGATGATCCCGGTCTCGGCCTTCTTGACGTCGTAGTCGGCCGCCTGGATCAGTTTCAGGAGGATGTTCTCGACATCCTCGCCGACATATCCGGCCTCCGTCAGCGCCGTGGCGTCCGCGATGGCGAACGGGACGTTGAGGAGTTTGGCGAGCGTCTGCGCGAGCAGCGTCTTGCCGGATCCGGTCGGGCCGAGCAGCAGGATGTTGGACTTGCCCAGTTCCACCTGGTCGTCCCGGCCCACGTCACCCGACTGGATCCGCTTGTAGTGGTTGTAGACGGCGACGGAGAGCGCCTTCTTCGCCGTCTCCTGCCCGATGACGTAGGAGTCCAGGAACTCGTAGATCTCCCGCGGCTTGGGCAGGTTGTCCCACTTCAGGTCGGAGGTCTCGGAGAGCTCCTCCTCGATGATCTCGTTGCAGAGATCGATGCACTCGTCGCAGATGTACACGCCCGGACCCGCGATGAGCTTCTTGACCTGCTTCTGGCTCTTCCCGCAGAACGAGCACTTGAGCAGATCACCACCGTCGCCGATGCGTGCCACCCAACTGTCTCCTTTTCGTGGGGCCGCCCGTCTGAGAGGGTGCGGCGCGGCCGGCTGGCGTCCCGAGGGCTCTCGACGTTGGACTCGACGTTACCGCCTCCAACGGACTTGGTAAGCCCCTCGCCCGGAAGTATGACCACCGGGCTCGGGACCTCCCGCGTCCTACGTCCTCAGGACGACACTACCTCCGCCTTGCGCTTCCTGCTGGCGAAGACATCGTCGATGAGACCGTACTCCTTGGCCTCGTCGGCGGTGAGGATCTTGTCGCGCTCGATGTCGCGGCGGACCTCGTCGATCGGCTTGCCGCTGTGCTCGGCCAGGATCGTCTCGAGCAGCTCGCGGATCCGCATGATCTCGCGGGCCTGGATCTCGATGTCGCTGGACTGGCCGTAGGTGCCCTCGGTCGCGGGCTGGTGGATCAGGATCCGCGAGTTGGGCAGCGCCGCCCGCTTGCCGGGCGTGCCGGCGCCGAGCAGCACCGCGGCGGCCGAGGCGGCCTGGCCGATGCAGACCGTCTGGATGTCGGGCTTGACGAACTGCATCGTGTCGTAGATCGCCGTCATGGCGGTGAACGAGCCGCCGGGCGAGTTGATGTAGATGCTGATGTCGCGGTCGGGGTCGATCGACTCCAGCGTGATCAGCTGGGCCATCACGTCGTTGGCGGACGCGTCGTCGATCTGCACGCCGAGGAAGATGATGCGCTCCTCGAAGAGCTTGTTGTACGGGTTCATCTCCTTGACCCCGTACGTGGTGCGCTCGACGAAGGAGGGGATGATGTACCGGCTGTCGACCGGCGCCGGGGACCCGCCCGCCTGGACGCCGGGCCGGACCAGGTCGCTGAAGCCGGGTCGGATGAAGTCGCTCACTGTGTGCCTCCGATAGTGATTCAGGTCGTCAGGAGACCGTGCCCTCGGAGGGCACCTGGTTGGCGCTGAGGACCACGTGGTCGACGAACCCGTAGTCCTTGGCCTCGTCGGCGGTGAACCAGCGGTCCCGGTCGGAGTCGCGCTCGATCTGGTCGAGCGGCTGGCCGGTGTGCTGGGCGATCTTCTCGGCGAGCGTCTTCTTGACGTACAGCATCTGCTCGGCCTGGATCTTGATGTCGGAGGCGGTGCCGCCGATGCCGCCGGACGGCTGGTGCATCATGATCCGGGCGTGCGGCAGGGCGTAGCGCTTGCCCGTGGTGCCCGCGCACAGCAGGAACTGGCCCATCGAGGCGGCCAGCCCCATCCCGACCGTCACGATGTCGTTCGGGACGTACTGCATGATGTCGTAGATCGCCATGCCGGCGGTGACGGAGCCGCCTGGCGAGTTGATGTAGATCGTGATGTCGCGGCGGCCGTCCTCGGCCGACAGCAGCAGGAGCTCGGCGCAGATGCGGTTGGCGATGTCGTCGTCGACCTGCTGGCCGAGGAAGACGATGCGCTCGCGCAGCAGCCGCTGGAACAGCTGGTCGCCCAGGGGCAGCAGGGGCGCCTCGGCCACCCGCGCCTGGATCCGCGACGACTCGTCGAAAGTCGGAGGCATGCTCACCGGGTGTTCCTCCGGTCCTTTTAATCGGTTCGGATGATTGGACAGTAACGCGCTCACGACCCCGTTTACGCCCGGGGGGCCGCCTTTTCGCCAGGGGCGTACCCACGCCTCCGCGAGGTATGGACGATCTCCGCGAACGCGACACGCCCCGCACCCGGAGCGCGGGTGCGGGGCGTGTCGGGAACGCTCAGGGCGTCCTGGACGCGACGGGCCTTACTTCGCGTCTTCGTCCTTGGCCTCGGCGGCGGGGGCCTCCTCAGCGGCGGCCTCAGCCGTCTCCGCGGGGGTCTCCTCGGCGGCCTCGGCCTCGTCGGCGGCCGGCTCCCCGGCCGACTCGGCGGTCTCGCCCTCGGCCTCCGCCTCGGCGGTCTCGCCGTTCAGCTCGCGCTGCACGGCCTCCACGTCGATCACGTTGCCGGACTCGTCCTTGATCGTGACGTGCTCGACCACGAGGTTCAGCGCCTTGCTGCGCAGCACCTCCGACACGATCGCCGGGAGCTGGTTGTTCTGGGTGAGGTACTCGGCGAGCTGCTGCGGCGCCACGCCCATCTGCATGGCCTGCGTGACGACGTACTCGCTGAGCTCCTCGTTCTCGACGCCGAGCTCCTCCTGGACGGCGAGCTGGTCGAGGACGAAGCCGCCCTTGACGGCGAGCCGGGCCGCGTCGGCGACCTCGGTGTCGAACTCCTCCTCGGACTTCTCCTCGTCCTTGAGGTAGTCCTCCTTGGACATCCCCGCCATCTGGAGCTGCTGCTCCAGCTGCTGGTTGCGGCGGCCGATCTCCTCCTCCACCACCTTCTCGGGCAGCGGGATGTCGATCTTCTCCAGCAGCGCCTCGAGGGCCTTGTCACGGGCCTCGGACAACTGCTGCAGCCTGACCTGCCGGCCCAGCCGGGTCCGGACGTCCTCGCGCAGCTCCTCGATGGTGTCGAACTCGCTGGCGAGCTGGGCGAACTCGTCGTCCAGCTCGGGCAGGTTCTTCACCTTGACGCTCTGCACCGTGACGGTGATCTCGGCCTCCTCGCCGGCGTGCTCGCCGCCGACCAGGGTGCCGGTGAAGGTCTTGTCCTCGCCGGCGGACAGGCCGACGAGGGCCTCGTCCAGGCCCTCGATGGCGGACTTGCTGCCGACCTCGTAGGAGTAGCCGGTGGTGGAGGCGTCCTCCACCTCCTCGCCGTCGATCTTGGCGACCAGGTCGACGGTGGCGAAGTCGCCCTCCTCGACGGCGCGCTCGGCGGTGGTCAGAGACGCGAACCGCTCGCGCAGGTTGCCGACGGTCTCGTCGACCTGCTCGTCGGTCACCTCGGCGTCGTCGACGACGACCTCGATGCCGTCGTAGTCCGGCACCTCGAACTTCGGCCGGATGTCGACCTCGGCGGTGAAGGCGAACTGGGAGCCGTCGTCCAGCTCCGTCACCTCGACCTCCGGCTGGCCGAGAACGAAGATCTCGGTCTCCTCGACGGCGCGGCCGTACAGCTCGGGAAGCGCGTCGTTGACCGCCTCCTGCAGGACCGCACCCCGGCCGACGTACTTGTCGATCAGCGGGGCGGGGACCTTGCCGGGCCGGAAGCCCTTGATCCGCACCTGCTGCGAGATCTCCTTGTACGCCTTGTCGAGGTTCGGCTTGAGCTCGTCGAACGGAACCTCGACGGTGAGCTTGACCCGGGTGGGGGTCAGCTCCTCGACATCGGTCTTCACTGGGGTAGGTCTCCTTGATCGGGCGCTGTCTCGGCCGCGGCGTTCGACGCGTGCTCTTTCCTGCCTGCGAGCGCCCGGCCTCGGCGCACACGGCCGCGATGCCGCTGCCCGTCTGCGTCTTCTCAGCCGGTCGGTCTTCGCGGGCGCGGGCATGCCGAGATGCGGCTCCGCGCCCTCGCGCGCCAAGTCTATGGGGTCGCGGCGGCGTCTGCGGACATCGCGGGGGCGGTGGACCGGCGAATCGCTGTCAACAATCCCGTACAGGCAGTGACATTTGGCACCCGCACCCCCCATACTCGTCCGGGATGAACGGGATAGCCGCGGCCTTCAGCGCGACCGGTCTGTACTACCTGGGGTTCGCCGTCTTCAAGCTGGCGGCGGACCGGATGGCCCCTGTACGGGGCAACCGCATCCTGCACATGATCTGGACGATCGTGAGCAACTGGATCTTCCTCATCGCCCTCGCGATCGTGCTCGGCGGCCTCGGCCTGCAGATCGTCGCGCTCGGGAAGCTGCCGCTGTCCACCGCGGTGCCGATCTTCATGTCCGGGGTCGTCCCGCTGCTGCTCATCGCGATGGTGTTCTTCGGCGAGCGGCTCACCGCCCGCGAGTGGCTCAGCCTGCTGCTGATCGCCGCCGCGATCCTGCTGCTCACCGCGTCGATCAGCGGCCACGAGCCGATCCGGTCGGCCGCCGTGCCGCTGTGGAAGATCGCGGTGGTGGTGGCCCCGGCGGTGCTGGTGCCGGTGCTGATCCTCGTCCTCGGCGACCACCGGCCGGACGGCCGGCACGCCCGCCCCGTCACCGGCATCGCCTACGGGCTGAGCTCCGGGTTCCCGGTCGGCACCGCCGAGCTGGCCATCAAGGGCTGGAGCGACGACGCGCACGCCACCAGCCTGCGGATCGCCACGACGCCCTGGCCGTACCTGACGGTGCTGGCGGCGGCGATCGGCTTCGGGATCATGGTGATGGCGTTCCAGCGCTGCCGGGTGTCGATCGTGGCGACCGTCATGACGGTGAGCGCCAAGTCGTACCTGCTGACCATGGGCACCTTCATGTACGCGGAGGCGTGGCCGAAGGACATGGGGCACTCGGCGATGCGGTTCGGGGCGCTGCTGCTCGGCGCGGTCGCCGTCCTGCAGTTCCCCCGGCACCGGCCGGTTCAGGAGGACGAGCGCCCGCGCGAGGACGTCTCCGCCGCGCAGGACCCGTTCGGAGTTCCTTCGGTGGGCGGGCCCGTGCTCGGCGGGCCGCAGCTCGGGCAGCAGCCGGCCCCCGAGGCGGAGCCGGGGCGGTATTCGGTGCCGCCGCAGCGCAGCCCCTATGCGCAGGATCCGCTGGGCACGGGTCCGTACAACCTGCCGAACACGCCGCCACGAGGCGGGTCGCCGCGCAGGCCCGCGCAGGATCCGCGCCGCTCCCCCGCGCCCGAGCCCCACACCGAGACGGGCTCGGACGGACGCTGGCGCGGCACCGGCCGCTGACCGGAACGGGCCACCCCACCGCCGGGCGCCGCCTTGCCGCGGCGTAGCGCTTCCGAACCGCGAACGGCCGCCGTCACCGGACTTCCGATGACGGCGGCCATTCGCGTGTGAACGCTCGCCGGAGGCGGGTCGGCTCAGCGGGACTTGCGGTCGCCGCCCGGCAGACCCTTGTCGAGGCCGGCGCGGCGGAGCGCGTCCGCCATGGCGCCGCCGCCGGAGAAACCGCCCTGCCCGGAGCGGCCGCGCCCGCCGCCCTGGCCCTGCCCCTGGCCTTGCCGCTGGCCCTGTCGCTGGCCCTGGCCCTGGCCCTGTCGCTGGCCCTGGTTGCGCCCGGCCTGGCCGCGTCCGCCCTGGTTGCGTCCGCCGCCCTGGCCGCCGCGGCCTCCGCCCTGGCCCGCCTGGCCGCCCTGGCCGCCCTGGCCGCCCTGGCCGGCGCCGCGTCCGGGCCGGCGCTGGTCGCGGTCGCGCGGCTCGCCGCCGCGGCCGCCCCGCTGGTCGCGGCCCGGCTCGTCGTCCAGCCGCAAGGTCAGCGAGATCCGCTTGCGCTGCAGGTCGACGTCCAGCACCTTCACCCGGACGATGTCGCCGGGCTTGACGACCTCGCGCGGGTCCTCGACGTACCTGTCCGACATCGCGGAGATGTGGACGAGCCCGTCCTGGTGGACGCCGACGTCGACGAACGCGCCGAACGCGGCGACGTTGGTGACGACGCCCTCCAGGAGCATCCCGGGTTCGAGGTCGGAGATCTTGTCGACGCCCTCCTTGAACGTCGCCGTCCTGAACGCCGGGCGCGGGTCGCGGCCGGGCTTCTCCAGCTCGGCGAGGATGTCGGTGACGGTCGGCAGGCCGAAGGTGTCGTCGACGAACTCGGCGGGCTTCAGCGAGCGCAGCACGGCGGTGTTGCCGATGAGGCCCTTGATGTCGCTGCCGGCGGCCTCCAGGATGCGGCGGACGACCGGGTACGACTCGGGGTGCACGCTGGACGCGTCCAGCGGGTCGTCGCCGCCGGGGATCCGCAGGAAGCCCGCGCACTGCTCGAACGCCTTCGGGCCGAGCCGCGGGACGTCCTTGAGCCCGGAGCGGCTGCGGAACGGGCCGTTGGCGTCGCGGTGGGCGACGATGTTGTCCGCGAGGCCCTCGCCGATGCCGGACACGCGGGTGAGCAGCGGCGCGGACGCGGTGTTGACGTCCACGCCGACCGCGTTCACGCAGTCCTCGACGACGGCGTCGAGGGAGCGGGACAGCTTCACCTCGGACACGTCGTGCTGGTACTGCCCGACGCCGATCGACTTCGGGTCGATCTTGACGAGTTCGGCGAGCGGGTCCTGGAGGCGGCGGGCGATGGACACCGCGCCGCGCAGCGAGACGTCCATGCCGGGCAGCTCGCGGCCCGCGTACTCCGACGCCGAGTACACCGACGCGCCCGCCTCCGACACCATGATCTTGGTGAGCCCGAGGTCGGGGTACCGGGCGATCAGGTCGGCGGCGAGCTTGTCGGTCTCGCGGGACGCGGTGCCGTTGCCGATGGAGACCAGGTCCACCTTGTGCTCGCGGGCCAGCTTCGCCAGGGTCTCGATCGACTCGTCCCACTTCCGCCGCGGCTCGTGCGGGTAGATCGTGTCGGTGGCGACGACCTTCCCGGTGGCGTCGACGACCGCGACCTTCACGCCGGTGCGCAGGCCCGGGTCCAGGCCCATGGTGGCGCGGGT
Organism: Spirillospora sp. NPDC000708; assembly: GCF_040299565.1. NCBI lineage: Bacteria > Bacillati > Actinomycetota > Actinomycetes > Streptosporangiales > Thermomonosporaceae > Spirillospora > Spirillospora sp. NPDC000708. Next base: position 34,485 of record NZ_JBEPCJ010000094.1, on the reverse strand, counting down.
CCCGGCGGGCGCGGCGAGCAGCAGGTCGCGCAGGTTCGCGGCGAACACCCGGACCGCCTCGTCCTCGGCCTCCTGCCGCAGCCGGGTGCGCAGGTCGATGCCGAGGTGCACGAGGATGCGGGTGCGCCACGCCCAGCGGACGGCGTCGGCCAGCCACCGGTCGGCCGGGCGGCCCTGGTCGGCGATGCCGAAGCGGCGCGCGATCTCCGCCTCGTAGGAGCTGCGGGCGGACGGGTCCTCGGGTTCCTCCTCCGGCTCCAGGTCGAGGTCGAGGACCTCCTCCTTCTCGCCGCGGAACAGCGCGAGGACGCGGTGGGAGGGCAGCTTGGCGAACGGCTCGGCGAACTCGAAGTAGTCCGCGAACTTCGCGCCGGCCTCCTGCTTGCCGTCGCGGACCCGGGACACCATCCGGCCCCGGCTCCACATGCGCTCGCGCAGGGCGCCGATGAGGTCGGCGTCCTCGGCGAACCGCTCGACGAGGATGGCGCGCGCGCCCTCCAGCGCGGCGGCGGTGTCGGCGACGCCCTTCTCGCCGTCCACGTAGGCGGCGGCCTCGGCCTGCGGGTCGCGGGACGGGTCGTCCAGCAGCAGTTCGGCGAGCGGTTCGAGGCCGGCCTCGCGGGCGATCTGCGCCTTGGTGCGCCGCTTCGGCTTGTACGGGAGGTAGATGTCCTCCAGGCGGGCCTTGGAGTCGGCCGCCATGATCTGCGCGCGCAGCTCGCCGGTGAGCTTGCCCTGCGACTCGATCGACTCCAGGATCGCGGCGCGGCGCTCGTCCAGCTCGCGCAGGTAGCGCAGCCGCTCCTCCAGCGCGCGCAGCTGCGCGTCGTCGAGCGCGCCGGTCGCCTCCTTGCGGTAGCGGGCGATGAACGGGACGGTCGCCCCGCCGTCGAGCAGGTCCACCGCGACCCGCACCTGGCCCTCGCGGACGCCGATCTCCTCGGCGATGCGCTCGGTGATGGGCCGGATCGAGGGCTCGGCGCCCTCGTGGCCGGCGGACGTCTGGCTGATGGTCGCTGTCACAGCTTGGATTCGCTTTCTCCCCTGGGTGTCGCCTGTGCATTGTCCAGGGATCGGGGCCGCTTGTCTTGTCACCGCTCGTATGACGGTAGGCCCAGCACCACCCGACCGGCCGGGGAAGAGTGGGTCTAGCACCACCGAGCCCTGGACCGCGCTCGACCACAATGGTGGAGATCCACCGCTATGGCGATTCCTTGGAGGACCCGGTGAGCGAGCTACTGCGCGAGTACGGACGCCGGGCCCGGACCCGCCTGCTCCCCGGCCTGTTCCGGGCGGTCGTCCAGATCGTGGTGGCGTTCACGGTGAACCTGCCGCTGTTCATCCTGGCGGTGCTGTCGATCGCGTTCATCCCGCTGGGCGTCGGCGTCGTCCTGGCGCCGACGGTGTTCCAGGCGATCCGGGCGGTCGCCGACCAGCAGCGGACGTGGGCGGCCGAGTGGTCCGGGGTGCGGATCCCCGTCCCGTACCGGCCGGAGCCGGCGGGTCCGGTCGGGCCGTGGCGGCGGTTGAGGTGGCTGCTGGGCGATCCCGCGTCCTGGCGCGACCTGTTGTGGACGATCCTCAACGTGCCGGTCGCGCTCGTCCTCGGGGTGCTCGCGGGCGGCCTGGCGGTGTACGGGCTGGAGGGCGTGTTCCTCGCGCCGTGGTTCGCGATGGTCGGCGGCTACGGGTGGGGCCCGTTCTGGCCGCTGGACGACTGGGGCGCGGCCGGGATCGCCGGGTCGGTCGTGCTGGGCGCGGTGCTGTTCGCGGTGTCCTGGCCGGTGGGGCCTTTCTTCCTGAAGGCGCACGCGCTGTTCTCCCAGTCGCTGCTGGCGCCGACGCGCAACGCGCTGGCGGCCCGGGTCGAGCAGCTCGCCGAGACGCGGTCGGAGGCGGTGGACGCCTCCGCCGCGGAGCTGCGCCGCATCGAGCGTGACCTGCACGACGGCGCGCAGGCCCGGCTGGTGGCGCTGAGCATGAACATCGGGCTGGCCGAGGAGATGCTGAAGCACGATCCGGAGATGGCGCAGAAGCTGCTCGCCGAGGCGCGCGAGTCGAGCGGGACGGCGCTGACGGAGCTGCGCGACCTGGTCCGCGGGATCCACCCGCCGGTGCTGGCCGAACGCGGACTCGACGGCGCGGTGCGGGCGCTCGCGCTGACCCTGCCGCTGCCCGTGGACGTGCACATCGACCTGTCCGGGCGCCCGGGAGGCGGGCCAGGGGCGGCCGGTCCGGGAAGGCTCGAGGCGCCGGTGGAGTCGGCGGCGTACTTCGCGGTCGCGGAGATGCTGGCCAACGTGGTCAAGCACTCCGGGGCGCGGCGGGCGTGGCTCCAGATCGAGCACACCGGCGACCGGCTGATTATGATCATCGGGGACGACGGGACGGGCGGCGCGGACCCCGCGGCGGGGAGCGGCATGCGCGGGATCGAGCGCAGGCTCGCGGCCTTCGATGGGACGATGGCCGTGACGAGCCCGCCCGGCGGGCCGACCGTCGTGACCCTGGAGCTGCCGTGCGCGTTGTCATCGCCGAGGACCTCGCCCTCCTGAGAGACGGCCTGATCAGGCTGCTCGGGGCGTTCGGATTCGAGGTCGTGGAGGCGGTGGACAACGGGCCGTCGCTGCTGCGGGCGCTGACCGCGCACCGGCCGGACGTCGCGGTGGTGGACGTCCGGCTGCCGCCGACGTTCACCGACGAGGGGCTGCGGGCGGCGCTGGAGGCGCGCAAGCAGGTGCCGGGGCTGCCGGTGCTGGTGCTGTCGCAGCACGTGGAGCAGCTGTACGCGCGGGAGCTGCTGTCGGACAGCTCGGGCGGCATCGGCTACCTGCTGAAGGACCGGGTGTCGGACGTCAAGCAGTTCGTGGAGGCGGTGCGGCGGGTCGCGGACGGCGGCACCGCGCTCGATCCGGACGTGGTGGCGCAGCTGCTGACCCGGCACGCCCGCGAGGAGCCGCTGCAGCAGCTGACCCCCCGCGAGCGCGAGGTGCTCGGGCTGATGGCCGAGGGCCGCTCGAACGCGGCGATCGCCGCGAAGCTGTTCGTGACCGAGAAGGCGATCAGCAAGCACACGAACAACATCTTCGGCAAGCTCGGGCTGCCGCCGTCGGAGGACGACAACCGCCGCGTGCTCGCGGTCCTGGCCTATCTCGGCGGCTGAGCGTTCCTCGGCGGCGGAGTGCTCGCCGGCGGCGGAGCGTTCCTCGGCGGCGGAGCGTTCCTCGGCGGCCGGGCGCTCCTCACCGGGCCCACGGCGGGACGATCCGCTCGTCGCCCTGCGGCGCGAGCTCGCACTTGGCGTCGTCCACGACGGCGTCCGGGTCGTAGGCCAGGCAGCCTGCGTGCGCGGCGACGACGGCGGTGAAGCCCCCGGCGGACGCGGTCACCTGGCGGGGCAGGTCGGCGGGCAGGACGACGGTGTCGCCAGGGCCGACCTCCAGCTTGCGGCCGTCGAGGTCGACGGTGGCGGCGCCGTCGAGGAACGTCCACACCTGCTCGGTGTCGAAGGCGTGCAGCGGGCCGGTCCTGCCGGGCGTGGCGTCGACGCGCCAGACGGCGATGCCCTCGGTGCCGCCCTGGGTGGGCGTCGCGAAGGTGGTCATCACGCCGTTCGGCGTCTCGGTGCGGCGGTTGTCGGCGTCGCGAAGCAGTGTCATGGTCCCTCATCCCGTACATTGGTCAACGTGGTTGTCCATATAGTCAACGAGGTTGTCTTTTATGTCAAGCGCTCCCCCGGACCCGCCCGGCTTCGAGCTGCCGCTCCGGCTGTTCCTCGCGTTCCGCGTGATCATCGATGAGCTGCACGCCGAGCTGGCCCGCGAGGGCCATCCCGAGATGCGGCCGATGCACGGCTTCGTCTTCCAGGCGATCGGTCCGGACGGCACCACCGCCGTCGAGCTCGGCCGCCGGCTCGGCGTGTCCAAGCAGGCCGCGGGCAAGATGGTCGAGTCACTGGAGCGGATCGGGTACGTCGAGCGCACCGCCGATCCGGCCGACGCGCGGCGCAAGATCGTACGGCTGACCCGGTACGGCGTCGACGCGCTGGCCCGGTCCGCACAGATCTTCGACCGGATCCGCGACGACTGGGTGCGGCGGCTCGGCGTCGGCCAGGTGCGGGCTCTGGAGGGCACCCTCCGCGCGATGACGCCGGACGACCTGTGGCGCCTGGACATGCCGGGCTGGTTCGGGACGGCCTGAATCCTCGTTCCGGTCTTTCTCCGCGCGGCCGTCCCGTACGTCCCCAGGCAGGCGCCCAGACCAGCGCCGCCCGGCCGCCCCGGCCGCCCGGAAGGGCTTGAACGGCCCTGTCGGCGTGGTTACCATCGCCTCAATTTCTTAGGAAACTTTCCTAAGAGAAGAGCGGGGATTCCTGTTGGTTCGGGGGACGGACGAACGGAGAATCATGTCCAGACCGGGCGGAAGGCGAACCGTCGCGCTCGCCACCGCGGCCACCCTCGCACTCGCGACGGCCCTGCTCACGGCGCCACCCGCGCCGGCCGCCGGGACCGTCACCGCGACGTGCGCCAAGACCTCGGACTGGGGCACCGGCTTCGAGGGCAACTGCACGATCACCAACGGGACGGGCGCCGCGATCAGCGGCTGGAAGGTCGAGGGCGACCTGCCGTCCGGCACGTCCATCACCACGGTGTGGAACGCGACGAAGACCGTCTCCGGCAGCCACTACACGTTCACCAACGCCGGCTGGAACGGGACGGTCGCCGCCGGCGCGAGCACGAGCTTCGGCTTCGACGGCACCGGCGGCGGCTGGCTCACCGGCTGCACCGTCAACGGCGCCGCCTGCGACGGCTCGGGCACCCCGCAGCAGGACACGCAGGCTCCCACCGCTCCCGCGAACCTGCGCTCGACGTCCAAGACTGCCACGAGCGTCTCGCTGGCCTGGAACGCGTCGACCGACAACGTCGGCGTCACCGGCTACGACGTCTACAACGGCAGCGCCAAGGCGGCCACGGTCACCGGCACGAGCGCGACCGTCTCCGGCCTGTCCCCCAAGACCGCCTACAGCTTCACCGTCAAGGCGCGCGACGCCGCCGGCAACGTGTCCGCCGCGTCCGCCGCCGTGTCGGTCACCACCGACGACGGCGGGGGCGGCAACCCCGGCGGCGGGAACAAGGTCGTCGGCTACTTCACCGACTGGGGCGTCTACCAGCGCGCCTACTACGTGAAGAACATCGACACCAGCGGGTCCGCCGCCAAGCTCACCCACCTCAACTACGCGTTCGGCAACGTCACCAACGGCCAGTGCGCCATCGGCGACGCCTACGCCGACTACCAGCAGACCTACACTGCCGCCAACAGCGTCGACGGCGTCGCCGACACCTGGGACCAGCCCGTCGCCGGCAGCTTCAACCAGCTGCGCAAGCTGAAGAAGAAGTACCCGAACCTGAAGATCCTCTGGTCGTTCGGCGGCTGGACCTGGTCCGGCGGCTTCGGGCAGGCCGCCGCGAACCCCGCCGCGTTCGCCGACTCCTGCTACAACCTGGTGAAGGACCCGCGCTGGGCGGACGTCTTCGACGGCATCGACATCGACTGGGAGTACCCGAACGCCTGCGGGCTCTCGTGCGACACCAGCGGCCCGGACGCGTTCAAGAAGCTGATGGGCGCGCTGCGCGCGAAGTTCGGGTCGAGCAGCCTCGTCACGGCCGCGATCACCGCCGACGCCAGCGACGGCGGCAAGATGGACGTCACCGACTACGCGGGCGCCGCCCAGTACGTCGACTGGTTCAACCCGATGACCTACGACTACTTCGGCGCGTGGGACGCGCAAGGACCGACGGCGCCGCACTCCCCGCTGACGTCCTACCCCGGCATCCCGCACGCGGGCTTCAACACCAGCGACACCATCGCCAAGCTCAAGGCCAAGGGAGTGCCGGCGGGCAAGCTGCTGATCGGCATCGGCTTCTACGGGCGTGGCTGGACGGGCGTCACCCAGTCCGAACCGGGCGGCACCGCGACCGGCGCCGCGCCCGGCACCTACGAGGCGGGCATCGAGGACTACAAGGTCCTCAAGGGCAAGTGCCCCGCGACCGGCACCGTCGCCGGGACCGCCTACGCCAAGTGCGGCAGCGAATGGTGGAGCTACGACACCCCGTCCACCATCGGCGGGAAGATGGCCTACGCCAAGGGGCAGGGCCTCGGCGGCGCCTTCTTCTGGGAGCTGAGCGGCGACACGACGGGCGGCGAGCTGATCGCCGCCATCAAGAACGGCCTCGGCTGACGCGGCTCCCCGGGGCGCGCCCTCCCAGCGCCCCCTGAAGCGCGGCCGAGCCCGACGGGCCCCTGACCGAAACCGGACGCCGGTCAGGGGCCCTTCCATGCGCCCGGTGCCTCGCGCCGGGCGCACGCCCTCGCGCCGGGCGCACGCCGTCACGCCGGGCGTGCGGGCGGGGCCGGCGCCTCCCGGTCGAACAGGGGCCGCACCAGGTCGTCCTTCACGGCCTTCAGGTAGTCCCGCGCCGTACCGCGGACCATCGGGTGCTCGGCGCGGAACCCCTTCCAGTCGAGCCCGTCCCAGCGGGCGAGCTCGGCGTGGAGCCAGCGGGTGCCGATGATGGACGCCGCGTCGTCCAGCCCGGTCGTCCTGTCCAGCAGCGACGGCGAAGGCCGGACGTTCCTGAGCAGCCACACGTCGTACAGGTCCTTGGACAGCGGGCGCGAGTCGAGCCACAGCCAGTGCAGCTTCCAGCACAGCGACTGCTCAGGCGTGGCGGCCTTGAGGAGCAGCGGCGCGTCCCCCGACGGGCGGGGCACGGCGGTCCGGCACGGCGGGACGTGCAGCTTCTCGTCGAACGCGAAGTCGACCTGCACCTGCCCGCTCACGCCGCCGCAGTGCCAGGGCAGCGTGAGCCGGAAGCCCCAGCGGTCGTCGGGCCGGTCGCGGACCATGGTCTCCCGCGCGCCGTAGGCGTGGATCGACGACCGCTCGACGCGGCTCGGGACGAAGCGCAGGCCGTCCATCAGGTCGGTCCGGGGCGCGTATTCGACGTCGAGGAAGAGGTCCTCGAAGATCTCGTCGGTCTGGAACTCGTCGTCCCTCCACACCTCGGAGTCGACGATGAAGTCGAGGTCGTGCGGCATGCGGGCGTCCCGCCCGTACCAGGCGCGCATCAGCGCGCTGCCGCGCAGGACGAGATGCTCGCCCCACCTCGACCGGGAGATCGCGTCGAGGACGTGGTCCAGCGCGCCCTCGTGCGCGATCTCCTCCAGGGTGGGCTCGTGCGGCCCCATGCCCAGGAGCGGCGGGTCCTCCGTCATCGCGTCTCCTCCTCGACCCGCGCAAGCCCCTCTGACCGCTCGAACCGCGCGGGCTCCTCGATCCAGCCGTCGTCCAGCGACGCGTCACCGTCGTGGACGACGAACTCGCGCTCCACCGAGACGATCTCGTGGCCGCGCGCCCGCAGCGCGCCGACCAGCGCGTCCAGGCGGCGGGCCGCCGTGCGGGAGCCCACGCACCGGCAGCGCTGCGTGACGAACCGCTCCTGCCGCCCGTCGGCGCGGACGCGCCGGGCGTTGCGGGACAGGTGCGCGGCGTGCGGGCGCGCGGCGCCGGCCAGCGCGCCCGCGTCGAATCCGGGCTCCAGCAACAGCTTGAGATGGTGCTCGAAGTAGTACGCGGGGCCGAGCGCGTCGGCGTCGTCGGCGGGGACGCCCGCGTTCCACGGCGCCGCCTCGACCTTCACGCGCGCCACCTCGAACCTGTCCGCCCGCAGGTCGGCGGCGGTCCGGGCGGCGTCGGCGAGGGCGTCGTCCAGCGTGCCGCGGGTGCGCAGCGTCAGCATCGGCTGCGACGCCACCCGGCCGCGCTCCAGGACGATGTGGACGAACTTCAGGCCGCGCGCGACCGCCCACCCCGCGACCGCCCCGGCGGCCGCGGGGCGGACGGTCACGTGCGTCTCGAAGTCTCCGGCGAAGTCCACCCCCGGATGGTCGCAAACCGGCCATCGCGGGGCCCACCGGTTTTCCGGATCGCCGGTCTCCCGGCTCGCCGTGACGTTGGCGCCGGTCCTAGAGGTCCTGGCCGCCGTCGATCGTGAGGATCTCCCCCGTCATGTACGGGTTCGCCATGAGGAACAGCACGGCGGCCGCGGCCTCGTCCGCCGTCCCGAGGCGGCCGAGCGGGGTCTGCCGGCCCGCCTCCGTGACGACGTCGTCCCCGGCCCCGCCGGCGCCGGCGCCCATCACGCCGCGCGCCAGCGGGGTGTCGAACATCCCGTAGCGGACGGTGTTCGCGCGGAGCCGGCGCGGTGCCAGCTCCACGGCCAGGGCGCGGGTGAGCGTCTCGACGCCGCCGACGGCCGAGAGCAGCGTCATGCCGGGCCGCGGCCGGACCACCAGGCCGCCGGACGTCAGCGTGATCGACCCGCCCGGGTTCATCCTCGGCACCGCCGCCCGCGCGGCGGCGAGCGCGGTCCACAGCCGCCCCTCGAACGCCTGGCGGGCGCCGTCCCGGGTGACCTCGGTGATCGGCACGGGGCCGGCGATGCTGCCGGCGGTCAGCAGGACGTGGTCCACGGTGCCGGCGCGTTCGAAGGTCTCCTCGACCGCGGCGTCGTCGGCGGCGTCGCCGGCCACGCCCAGGACCTCGGCGTCCGGGCCCGCCGCGCGGGCGTGCTCGACGGCCGCGTCCAGCCGCGCCTTGTCGCGGCCCGTCAGCACGACCCGCGCGCCGAGCGAGGCCAGCATCGCGCCGGCGGCCAGGCCGATGCCGGAGCTGCCGCCGATGATGACGGCCGTCTGCCCGGCGAGGGCCTGCGGCAGCGGCGAGCGGACCGGGATCGGCGCCTCGCTGGTGGTCATCATGTTCTCCTCAAATAAAACATCTGGTTGGTTTACCCTGGCCCAGCCGAACCGCCGAAGTCAACCGGATGGTTTAATTCAGGGCATGACGTACGACGCGGAGGCCACCCGGCGGCGGATCTTCGACGCCGCCACGGCCGAGTTCGCCGCGCACGGGCTGGCGGGAGCCCGGATCGAGCGCATCGCGCTCAAGGCCCGCGCCAACAAGCAGGCCATCTACCTCTACTTCGGCGGCAAGGAGAAGCTGTTCGGCGAGGTCGTCCGGTGCAAGGTGGACGAGGTCTGCCACGGCGCCGACCTCCGCCCCGACGACTTCGCCGAAGGGATCGGCCGGCTGTTCGACTGGTACGGGCAGAACCCCGAGCTGGTCCGGCTGCTGCTGTGGGAGGCCCTGGAGGGCGGCGACGACGTCCAGGGCGAGCCGGAGCGCCGCGAGGACTACCGCGCCCGGCTCTGCGAGTTCCAGGCCGCCGGAGTCGTGCGGGCACCGGCCGGCGCGGAGGGCACGCGCGTCACGCAGGACCGGATCTTCACCATCATCGGTCTCGTCGTGTGGAACTTCGCCGTGCCGCAGCTGCGGCGGCTCATCCTGGACGAGGACGACGACGAGGCCGCGCTCGCGCGCCGGCGCGCGTCCGTCGTGGAGACCGCGCGCGCCCTCGCCGAAGCCGGGATCTTCGCATGACCGGCGGCCCGGCGCCGCGAGCGGTCCCGCCGTCGCCCCGGGCGGTCCTGTTCGATCTCGACGGGACGCTGCTCGACCACGCCGGCGCGGCGGCCGAGGCGATCACCGCGTCGTTCCCGGACGAGGACCCCGAGCGGCTCGTCCGGCGCTGGCTGGAGCTGGTCGACGCCTCGGTCGACCGGTACCTGGCGGGCGAGCTGACGTTCCCCGAGCAGCGGCGCATCCGGATCACCACGCTGGCCCGCGAGCTGGGGCGCGGCGACTGGGACGAAGCGCGCGCCGACGCGTGGATCCGCGGCTACGCGGCACGGTACGCCGCCGCGTGGCGCCCGTTCCCCGACGCGCCCGGTCCCGTGGCGGCGCTGGCGGAACGCGGCCTGCGGCTCGGCGTGATCACCAACGGGGACGCCGGGCAGCAGCGCGCGAAGATCGAGCGGATCGGGCTGGCGGAGCGGCTGGCGTACCTGGTGACCTCCGCCGAGACCGGCGCGGCCAAGCCGCATCCGGAGATCTTCCGCGTCGCCTGCGCCGGGCTCGGCCTGCCCGCCCGCGACGTCGTCTACGTCGGCGACCGGCTGGACGTGGACGCGCGGGGCGCGGCGTCCGCCGGGCTGGCGGGCGTCTGGCTCGACCGCTCCGCCGGGCCCGTCCCGGACGGCCTGGACGTCCCCCGCATCACGTCCCTGGAGGAGCTGCCCGGCCTGCTCACACCGTGATGCCGGCGAGCGCCGAGCGCGTCGGCTCGATCGCGATGACCTCGTAGTGAACGCGTCCGGTGCGCAGGAACGGATCCTCCGCGGTGATCTCCTCGATGCGGGCGCGGTCCGTGCCGGCCGCGAGGATCACCCCGCCGACGCGCGGGTCCCGGCGGGCGGTGAGCAGGAACGTCCCGGCCCTCATGTGCCGGTCGACGTACGCGTAGTGCTCGGGGATCAGCGCGTCCAGCTCGTCGAGGACACCGTCGTCGTAGTGCAGCAGCAACAGGAACATGCCGGCAGTGAACGCGGCGCGGCGCCGTCCCGTCCACGAGGCGCCGCCTAGGGCGGGTGAGGCCCCGCCTAACGCCGCAGACGGCGGGCGATCGCCTCGGCGTACGCGTGACCCGCGTCACGGCGCCAGGCGAGCGCGAACCTCAGGCGCGGCGCGTCCCCGGCGAGCGGCCGCCACACGAGCCCCGGTTCCGCCGCCCACGCGGGACGCAGCGCGACGACCGGCTCCCCCGACGTCAGCTCGGCGCGGGCCACCGCGCGCCGCGCCGTGGAGACGCGGACCTCCGGGTCCCAGCCCGCGGCGCGGCATGCGCCGAGCACCGCGTCGTGGTAGCCGGACGCGAGCCCGCGGTCGAACCACAGCAGCCGCTCCCCCTCCAGGTCGCGCCACGCGACCGCCTCCCGCGCGGCGAGCCGGTGGCCGTCCCCCATCAGGACGCCGAGCGGCTCGTCGTGGACGGTCTCGGACGCCAGCCCGGCGAGGTCGGCGGGCAGCGTCGCCACGGCGAGGTCCAGCTCGCGGCGGCGGAGCGCGGCGAGCTGGCGGTCGGTCGCGGCGTCCTCGTACACCGGCCGGACCCGGGCGTCCCGCGCCGCCGCGCCGAGCCGTCCGGGCAGGTCGGGCGGGACACCGGGCGGCACGCCGACGACCAGGGTCCGGGTGCCGGACGACGCGGCCGCCACGGCCCGCGCGCCCCGCTCGGCGGCGGCCAGCGCCGCCCGCGCCTCCGGCAGCAGCGCCGCCCCGGCCGGGGTGAGGTCCATCCCGGCGGCCGTCCGGTCGAACAGCGCGGCGCCGAGCTCCCGTTCGAGGCCGCGGATCTGCTGGCTGAGCGACGGCGAGCGCAGCCCGAGCCGTTCGGCGGCGCGGGTGAGGTTCGCCTCCTCCGCGACCGCGACGAAGTACCTGAGCCGCCGCAGTTCCACGGTCCCAGTCTCCCGGACGCCGGCGCTAGTCCCCCGGCGGCTCGCTCCGGGCGGGTCCCGGCTCCGCCGGCGCGGGCCCCGGCGGCCCGGCCCGCGGCGGTTCCGGCTCGTCCGGCGCGCGGCGCGGCGGCTCGGCCGTCCGGGGCTCCGGCGGCCCGGTGCGGGCGAGGACGGCGCGGGCCCGCTCCTCCCCCGCCGCGTTCCCCAGGCTGCGGTACAGGTCGAGGGCCTCGCGGGCGGGCCGCCGCGCCGCCGCGCGGTCGCCCGCGTCCAGCAGGATCTCGGCGAGCGTCCGTCTCCCGCGCGCCTGCCACCACCGGTCGCCCAGCCCGTCGAACTCCGCGACGGCCCGCCGGACCGTGTCGGCGGCCTCCCCGTACCGGTCGAGCCGGGCCAGCGCGCCGGCCTCCGACACGCGGGTGCGCGCGACGCCCCAGGTGTCGCCCAGGTCGGCGAGCACCCGTTCCGCGGTCCGCACGAACGCCAGCTCGCGCAGCCCGTTGCGCGGATCGCCGACCTCGCCCGCGGCGCGCAGGCAGCGCGCCTCCTCCCACTGCTCGCCGCGCAGCCGGAACGCCTCGGCCGCGCGCTCCAGCGCGGGCGCGGCCAGGCTGTACTTGACCTCGGCCGCCGCGTCGTCACCCGACCCGCGCAGGGCGCGGGCCTCGGACGCCAGCACCTCCCCGAGCGCGCGCAGCGTCTGCGCCTCCGAGTACCGGTTGCCGCTCCGCTGGAACACCGCGAGCGCGCTCTCCAGCAGCTCGCGGGCCTCCTCGTAGCGGCGCTGCGCGAGCCGCAGCTCGGCGAGGTTGCGGCGCGTCCGCGCCTGCCACCACGCGTCGCCTTCCGCCTCGAACGCGTCGATGGCCTCGGTGAGGTAACGCTGCCCCTCGTCGAGGTTGCCCGCGTCCCGCAGACACATGCCCGTGGACCTCAGCGCGCGCGCCCGCCACCACATCTCCCGGTTGCCGGTGAAGATGCGGAGCGCCTCGGCCGCGTCCTCCTGCGCCAGGTCGATCTGCCCCTGGTTGCCGCGCACCGACGACCGCTCCAGCAGCGCGATGCCGAGCGAACGGTCGTCCAGATGCCCGGCGGCCGTGCAGGTCAGATCGGCCGCCGCCTTCCACTCCGGCCAGAACACCCGCAGCGAATGGAACAGCGAGCACGCCGCCCGCCCCAGCCGCCACACCAGCGTCCACATCTCGCGCTCCGCACCCTGCCCGAGCAGCGCCAGCACCGCCGGACGCTCGCTCGTCAGCCAGTCGACCGCCGAGAACCCCAGATCGGGGACCTGCCCGAACCCCCGGTGCCAGTCCTGCGGCCACCGGCTCGCCGCGACCCGCTCCGCCCGCTCCCGGTACCCGTCCAGCAGCCGCTCGACCGCCGCGTCCCGCTCGTCCTCGGCGTCCTCCCGCTCGGCCCGCTCCAGCGCGTACAGCCGGACGAGGTCGTGCAGCCGGTACCGCATCCGGCCCGTCGCGTCCGTCCCCGAGCACTCCGCGAGCTGGGCGTCCACGAGGGCCTCCAGCAGGTCCTCGCCCTCCAGATCCGACACCCCGAGCAGCGCGCCCGCCGCCCACGCCTGCACGTCCGGAGCCGCCTGGACGCCGAGCGTGCGCAGCAGCCGCCGCTGCGTCGGGCTGCAGTCGTCGTAGCTCAGCGCCAGGCTCGCCCGGACGCCGTTGTCGATGCCGCGCTCCAGCTCGCCGAGCCGGCGCCGCTCGTCCCGCAGCCGGTCGGCCAGCACGCGCGGCGTCCACGACTCGCGCGCCGCGAGCCGTCCGCCGCAGATCCCGATCGCCAGCGGCAGCCGCCCGCACAGCTCGGCGATCTCGGCGGCGGCCTCCGGGTCCGCGGCGACCCGGTCCCGGCCGGCGAGCCGGCCGAGCAGCTCCACCGCGTGCCCGGCGGTGAACTCGGTCAGCCGCCGGTCGAGGTCGTTGAGCAGGCCGAGCGACTGCCGCGACGTCACCAGCACCGCGCAGCCGCCGCCCGGCGGCAGCAGCGCCCGCACCTGCGCGGCGTCGTGCGCGTTGTCCAGCAGCACCAGCAGCCGGCGCCCGCGCGTCCACGTCCACCACAGCTTCTGCAGCTCGGGCAGCCCGCCCGGGTCCGTCGCCAGCCGCACCCCGAGCGCCTGCAGGAACCCGAGCAGCACCTCCTCGGGAGGCACCGGCGCCCCGCCCGCGCCGCGCAGATCGAAGTACAGGGCGCCGTCCGGGTACCCGTCGGCGATCTCGTGCGCGAACCGGGCCGCGAGCACCGACTTGCCGACGCCCGCCGGCCCGTGCAGCGACACCACCAGCGGCGACGCCGGCGACCCGGACCCGGCGGCGACGGTCCGGCGCAGCTCGGCCAGCGACGCGTCCCGCCCGGTGAAGTGCGCGATCACCGGCGGCAGCTGCGCCGGCGTCACCCCGCCCGCGGCCCGCTCCGGCGGGGCGGCCCGCTCCGCCTGCTGCGCGCCCCACGCCGCGACGCCGGCCAGCACCGCGACCCCGGCCGTGACGGCCCCCTGCACCGGGGCGGGCAGGCTGAACGCGTCCAGCGACGTCGTCACCGCCGTGATCACCGCGGTCAGCCCGCCGACGATCCACGGCGCCGCCAGCCGCCCCCGCCGCTCCACCGGGGCGGCGCCGTCCGGGGCCGGCCGCGGGCGTGCCCCGGACGTCCCGTTCGGCATCCGCGCCCTCCGTCCTGTCCCCTCCGATCATGGGGCGCCGCGCCCGCGCGGCGGCGAACCGGCGGGGAACGGACGGTTAACAGCGCGTTCGGCGGGATCGCCCCGCTGGGATCGCTTCGTGGGGCTCGTTCCGGCCGGCTCAGTCCGTCCGGAGCACCGCCTCGATCTCCAGGACGATCTCGACCTTGTCGCTCAGCCCGAGCTTGCCGCCCGGCACGGTCGCGGCGTCGCCGACGCCGAACTCCAGCCGGCTGATCTCGCCGGTCGCGGTGAACCCGGCGCGGGCGCCCTTGAACGGGTCGTCCTGCCGGAACACGTCCGGCCCGAACCCCTCGACCACCAGGTCCAGCGTGACCGGCTTCGTCACGCCGTGCAGCGACAGCTCGCCGTCCAGCAGGAAGCCGTCGCCGTCGGCGCGCACCCCGGTGGACCGGAACGTCATCTCGGGGTACTTCTCGACGTCCAGGAAGTCGGCGGACCGGACGTGCTCGTCGCGCTGCGCGTTGCCGGTGTCGATCGACGCGAGGTCGATCGTCGCGGTCACCTCCGACCGCAGCGGGTCGTCCCCGGTCACGACCGTCCCCTCGAACGCGGCGAAGCGGCCCCGAACCTTGCTCACCATCAGGTGCCGGATCGTGAAGCCGACGCCGGAGTGCAGGGGATCGATCGTCCAGGTTCCGGCGACGTAGTCCGGGATCTCGACAAGTTCCGCGGTCATCGTGTCTCCTTGGTTATGACCAGTAAGGCGGTTCCTTTCAGGAACCGCCTCCATGGTGCGGACCACCGCGCCGGCCGCACAAGAAGGCACTTTTTTCTGCCTCGGTTCCCTGGAGATAACCATGAACCTCAACGAGCACACCGCCGCCGGCTGCCGGGGCCGCGAGATCCTGGAGCGGATCGGCGACAAGTGGTCGCTCCAGGTGATCGCCGTGCTCGGCGAGCGGACCCTGCGTTTCACCGAGCTCAAGCGCGAGATCGAGGGCATCAGCCAGCGCATGCTGACCGTCACGCTGCGCGGCCTGGAGCGGGACGGCATCGTCGCCCGCACCGTCTACCCGGTCGTGCCGCCCCGCGTCGACTACACCCTCACCCCGATGGGCGCGACGCTCCTGGACGCCGCCATCACCATGGTGTCCTGGGCCGAGACCCACCTCGGCGAGATCGACGCCGCCCGCGCCGCCTACGACGCCCGCACCGCCGAGACCGAAGCCCTCAAGGCCCGCTGAGCCCGCTGAGACCGCACCCGCAGAACACGCACACGTAGTCCTCGTCCTTGACCACGTTGAGCTCCCCGCAGCCGGGGCAGTGCCGGAAGACGAACGTCGCGGTGAAGCCGTCCGGACGCGCGATCCCCGCACGGTCCAGCGCTTCGGCGACCTCCCGCCACGAAGCCGGGTCGGGGCAGTAGCCGGTCGACTGGTTGCTGACCTCGGTGACGCACCACTCGCCGTGGACGCGCTCGAAAGCGATCTCACCGGCCGCGAGCACGGGACGTCCGCCCGCACAGGCGACGTGCTCGCTGCGGCGCGGCGCGATGCGGAGCGTCCCTTCAAGGTCGACGACGTAGGTGAACGGTTCGTCATCCGGCGTCAGGCCGTCGACGTCGGCGGACGACCCGATGGGCGCGCCCATCACCCCGGGGCGCACCTGAGCGAGGAGTTCGGGCGGGCCCGCGTACACGTACACGAGGAAACCGTAGGAGAGCCGCAGGCCGCGAAGCGAAGGAATTTGTTTCGCGGAGCGGGGGTCGCCTCGGTTAGCGTTGTAGGCAGGTATCCGCGAACGGAAGCGTCCGATGGTCTTTCACGAGGTGGGGCGGCGAGCTAGCCGCGCCGAGCTGGGGAACGAGCAGTCGTGCCCGGCCCGGCTCGGCGGTGTGCGCCGTCATCCCATCGACCTCGTGAGGCCGTCCCATGCGCTCTGCTGAGATCCGTTCCACCTTCCTGGACTTCTTCCGGGAACGCGACCACCGCGTCGTCCCGTCCGGCCCCCTGATCCCGCCGGATCCGACGCTACTGCTGACGAACGCGGGCATGAACCAGTTCAAGCCGTACTTCCTCGGCGAGACCGAGCCCGCGCATCCCCGCGCGATGTCCGTGCAGAAATGCGCGCGAACGTCCGACATCGAGAACGTCGGCCGGACGACCCGGCATTCGACGTTCTTCGAGATGCTCGGCAACTTCTCGTTCGGCGACTACTTCAAGGCGGAGGCCATCGCTTGGGCGTGGGAGCTGTTCACGCGCCACTACGGCCTCGACCCGGAACGGCTCTGGGTCACCGTCTACCTCGACGACGCGGAGGCGGAGGACCTCTGGCGGCGGGTCGGCGTCCCGTCCGAGCGCATCCAGCGGCTCGGAATGGCGGACAACTACTGGTCGATGGGGACGCCGGGCCCCTGCGGGCCGTCCTCCGAACTGCACTACGACCGCGGTCCCGCGTTCGGCCGCGAGGGCGGGCCCGCGGTGGACGGCGAGCGCTACCAGGAACTCTGGAACCTCGTGTTCATGCAGAACCTGCGCGGCGAAGGGACCGGTAAGGGCGATTACCCGATCCTCGGGGAACTGCCCGCGAAGAACATCGACACGGGGCTCGGCCTCGACCGCCTCGCGGCGGTCCTGCAGGACGTGGACACCGTCTGCGAGACCGACCTGCTCGCGCCGACGCTCCGGCTCGTCCAGGAACTCGCGGGACGCCCCTACCCCGGACGCGACGGCGGCGAGGACTCCCTGTCGTTCCGCGTCGTCACCGAGCACGCGCGGGCCATCGCGTTCCTCATCGCGGACGGCGTGCTGCCCGCGCGCGACGGCCGCGGCTACGTGCTGCGCCGCCTGATGCGCCGCGCGGTCCGGCACGCGCGCCGGCTCGGCATCGACGAGCCGGTCCTGGCGCCGGTGACGGGCAGCGTCGTCGGCAACCTCGGCGGGGCGTGGCCGGAGCTGGAGCGGCAGTCGGAACTGATCGAGCGGGTCGTCGCGGCCGAGGAGGACGGGTTCGAGCGGACGCTGCGGCAGGGCACCCGGCTGCTGGAGTCCGCGATCTCCCGGGCGGACACCACCCTCTCCGGGCAGACCGCGTTCGAACTGCACGACACCTACGGTTTCCCGATCGACCTGACCCTCGACGCGGCGCGGTCCGCGGGGCTCACCGTCGACGGGGACGCGTTCGCGGAGCTGCTGGAGAAGCAGCGGCGGCAGGCGCACCGCGCAGGCCAGGACCGCAAGGGCGACGCGGTCGCGCGGCGTGACCTGTACCGGCGGGTCGTCGCCGAGCACGGCCGCACCGACTTCGTCGGCTACTCCTCCACCACCGCCGAGACCCGGGTCGTCGCGCTCCTCGACGGGACCGGCACGACCTCGATCGCGTCCGAGGGCGACGAACTCGAGGTGGTCCTCGCACGCAGCCCGTTCTACGCGGAGGGCGGCGGCCAGGTCGGCGACACCGGCACGATCCGCACGCCCGGCGCCGTCCTGGAGGTCGTGGACACCCGCCCCGGCATCGACGGCCTGCACGTGCACACCGTCCGGATCGTGGACGGCGAGGTCCGTCCGGGCGACGAGGCGGAAGCGACCGTGGACGCGGACCGGCGCGCGGCGACCGCCCGCTCGCACAGCGCCACGCACGTCCTGCACGCGATGCTCCGCCGCGTCCTCGGCGACCACGCGGCACAGCGCGGATCCCGCGTCGAACCCGGCCGCCTGCGGTTCGACTTCGCGCACTTCTCCTCCGTGCCCGAGGCCGGCACCGTCCAGACGCTCGTCAACGAGTACCTGGCGGACGACCCCGACGTGCGCGTGTGGGAGGCGTCCCGCGCCGACGCGGAGGCGGCGGGCGCGGTCGCGCTGTTCGGCGAGAAGTACGGTGACGCCGTCCGCATCGTGGACATCGGCGACGCGTCCCGCGAACTGTGCGGCGGCACCCACGTCGGGCACGGATCCCAGGCGGGGCCGGTGCACATCGTCGGCGAGTCGTCCATCGGCACCGGCCTGCGCCGCATCGAGGCGCTCACCGGACCCGACGCGCTCCGCCACTTCGACCACGAACGGGCGCTGCTGACCGAGCTCGCCGCGCTGCTGAACGTCCCGCCCGACCAGGCGCCCGACCGGCTGCGGCAGCGCCTCGACCTGCTCGCCGAGACGCAACGCGAACTCGACGCCCTCCGCCGCGCCGAACTGGACGCGCTCGCCGAGCGCCTGGCGTCCCGTGCCGAACCGGTACCGTCCGGGTGGCTCGTCGCGCAGCGGATCGACGACGCGACCGCCGCGGACCTGCGCACCCTCGCGTCCGCCATCGTCGCCTCCGGCGACGGCCGCGGCCTGGCCGTCCTCGGCACCGCGTCCGGCGGCAAGGCGCAACTGGTCGCGGCAGCCGGCCCCCGCACCGGCGTCCAGGCCCGCGACCTGCTCACCGACGCGGCACGCGAGGTCGGCGGCGGCGCCGGCGGCAAGGGCGCCCTGGCCAACGCGGGCGGCCGCCGCCCGGAGAACCTCACCAAGGCGATAGCAACAGCAGCAGCCCAAGCCCGAACCCTCTGACCCCCACTACCCCCATCTGACGCGGCGGGGACGGAAACAGCGAGGCCCGGACACGAGAACGAGAACTGTTTCGTATGCCATCTCGCGCTCGTCGATGTCGCTCGGACTTCCATGGTCCAGTGACGAACGGGCGATTCGCCCGCGCCCGCATCCACGCGGCGCTCCCCGGAAAGCTCCACGGCGCGGGGTGTCCCGGTCGGCCGCGCCGACCGGGGCGCCCCTGCGGTCAGGAGGCCAGCCTCTTGAGCATCTCGGCCGCGAGAGGGGCGGCCGAGGCGGGGTTCTGCCCGGTGACCAGGTTGCGGTCGACGACCACGTTCGGCGCCCACGGTTCACCGGCCCGGACGTCCAGCCCGGCCTCGGTCAGGCGGGTCTCCAGGAGCCACGTGGCGCGGTCGGCGAACCCGGCCTGGGTCTCCTCGGCATCGGTGAACGCGGCGACCCGGTAACCGGAGAAGGCGTTGGTGCCGTCGGGCTTCCGGGCGGCCAGCAGCGCGGCGGGCGCGTGGCAGACCACCCCGAGCGGCCTGCCCGATTCCAGTGCTCGGATCAGCAGGTCGCCGGAGGCGGCGTCGACCGCGAGGTCCTCCATCGGGCCGTGGCCGCCGGGGTACAGGACGGCGGCGTAGTCGTCGACGTCGACGTCCTCCAGCCGGATCGGGCTGCGCAGCTCGGTCATCGCGGCGAGGGCCGCGGCGATCTCGTCGGCCCCGTCCTGCCCGCCGTTGGCGTCGGCGGACAGGCTGGCCTGGTCGACGGGAGGAGCGACACCGCCGGGGGTGGCGACGACGATCTCGTGCCCGGCGTCCTTGAACGCCCGGTACGGCACGACGGCCTCCTCCGCCCAGAAGCCCGTGGGGTGCTCGGTGCCGTCGGCGAGCGTCCAGTGGTCGGCGCCGGTCAACACAAAAAGGATCTTCGACATGTTTCTCCAAGGTGACGTGCCCTTAACAGCCCGTTCAACCTAGACACTCCGCCCACAAGCTTCCAATGATGTCGTCAATGACTCCCATCAGGATCCTGATGCCAGGTTCTTCACCAGGCGCGCGCCGCCTGGAAAAGGCGATCGCGCACGAGGCGGACGTGCGGCCCGGGTCGCGCACCCGCACGCTGGACGAGAAAGCCGGTGTTGATGGGCGGGTCCTCGGGATCCAGCAGGCGGACGAGCGTGCCCTCGGCCAGCTCCCGGACGCACAGATAACCGGGGAGGACGGTGACGCCCGCGCCCGCGACGGCGGCGGCCTTGACCGCCCGCAGGTCCGGCGCGACGATCGCCGCCTCCCCGTCCAGCCTGACGCCGAAGACGTGCCGCCAGTACCGGCGCAGAATCGGCAGGTCGCCGGCGTAGGAGATCAGCGGGACACCGGCGAGGGCGGCCGGTCCGTCCCGCGCGAGGAGCCGCGAGTCCAGGCGCCGGCTCCATTCCCGGGACGCGACCAGGACGAACTCCTCGTCCGCGAGCGGTTCGGCGATGAGCGTGCGGCCTCGGGGACGGATCGCGGAGACCACCAGGTCGAACCGGCCGGCTCGCAGCCCGGTGAGCAGGTCCTCCGCCAGGCCCATGACGATACGCAGCCGCACTCCCTGCGCGACCAGCGGCGCCAGCGCCGGGACGAACATCTCTGCCAGCATCTCGGCCGGTCCGCCGAGCAGGACGGGCGGCTCCGGAACCTCCCGCTCCAGCCGCCCGCCGCCCGCGACGACCTCCAGGGCGTCCATCGGACCGGCCAGGCGGGAGGCCAGGTCATCGGCCGCGGCCGTGGGCGCGACACCGCGGGGAAGCCGCTCGAACAGCTGCCGCCCCATGCGGGTCTCCAGCGAACGGAGCTGGGCCGTCACCGTGGGCTGGGAGAGGCCGAGGAGGCGGGCCGCCGCCGTCAGCGAGCCGGCCCGGTAGACCGCCAGGAACGTCCGCAACTGCGCCAGGTCCAACGGCCCACCGGGATTCCTGTCGCTCACAGCGCCCACACTATTCGTGACCGTGCTGATCCTCGCGAAGAGCAGGCCATCGCGGTCAATGGTTGCGCCTGCTCCGGGGGCCGATCATCCATCTCCATGTTCCTGATCGGAGGTAGACGATCAGCCCGCCGCCCCGGCCCTCTCCTTTCGGCTCTCTGCCACCCGCACCCCAGCCCTGGTCCCGAGCCGCCCCGCCCGCCCGGGGGGATCACCAGTTTCACCACACCGCGGTCGCCGTACGAGATCTATCCGGAAGACCAAGCCATCATGGTTCTACACGTCGGCCGGGTCGCCTAGCTTCCGCACCGCTGGGCCGTGCGGCGTAGCCGCTGTTCTGCCCCCACCTTCCTCCCCCCGGCCCCGACGAGACCTGCACTTAGCGGCGGACGGGTTCTGTCAAGGGTGGCGAAGCCATCACGCAGTGACGCCCGAAGGGCGCCCTTGACAGGTTCCGTCCGCCGCCATCCTCGACAGCTCGGGGTCCGGGGGGAGCCCCGCACCCTTCCAGCCCAGCTTGCAACGTCCCCGCACCGGCGAAGTCTCGTGCGCGAGACGTACTGAGGCGTATTCCTCCGCCCATCGGCGATGGCTAGGGCCAGCTCACGTCCGGGATGTCTGCGTGCGAGTGGGAGTCCAGCCCGGAAGGACGGTGCTCCTCCTCATGACGCCGGAGGAGTCGCTCCCAGGTGTTGATCTCGGGATACCAGCCGGTGAGGTAGTACGGAGCAACGCCGTGTACCTGTACGAGGTGGTCGTGCAGGGCCGCGATGCTTAGTGGATCGGTGCATCGGCTGGGCGTATGGAAGGGCCACTTGGGCCGTTCGCCGATACAGCGCTTCCAGTGCGCCATGCGCGCCTCGGGGGTGGTGGGCATGGTCATACGCTACGGCGGCGGCGCGCTCCCGCTGCGACCGGTCGGGGCGGGGCCGGCGGACGCGTCGCGATGCGCGGCCCGGCGCGGCCGTCCGGTGACCGGCGCCCACGCCGCACGCTCCGGGCGGCCAGGCGCGGGGCCGCGCAGCGGCCCGAGCGCCGCCGCCCCTTGATCCCAAACAGCCCAATTCGGCAGCGAACTCGAGCATCATCAGGGCCAGAGCCCTGTTCACTACAAGTCTCGGGAGCGGCTCTACACCCGTTCTGGGATCGCCTTGCCCTCCGACCCGAAGGGGTGTTCGCTGCATGTCCGGATGGCCTGGCCAGTTGCGGCAAGGTGCGCAAACCGGACCGTCTGATATATATCAGTCACATGCACGGCGAGTCGCACGGGACGTTCTACAAGCAAGTACATCGATCGAGGATTGGATCCTCCGAAACTGAAATCCACTCAAGAGGGTTTTTTATGGGTTTGCTTCCCTGTCGCGAGAAGCGAGTTGACTTCATTCAAGCGTTCACTGGCGGTTATCGATCATGGATGATGTTAAGGCAAGCCGTATCCGACTTGGTCGCAGTTCGGGATCGGACACGAAACTGTTCATCGGAGTGGCTGGCGCTACAGGATTCGCACTACTCATAGCGGTCAGCCTGGGAATACTGATTGATGGGTCCCTTGCTGGTCTGCCGATGCTGATTCTGGCGGCCGGGCTGGAGCCTTTGTATCTGACCTATGTCGTTCGGGGTTTTAAGGGGCGTGCTGCCGCGGGGTCACCGGCCACACTGGACAGTGAAGGCTTCACCCTTGCCCTGGATGGCCAGCGATTGGACGTCCCTTGGGGAGAAGTATACAAGGTAGTAATATTTCGTCAGCAAGTCGGCTTTAGGGGAAAGCGACTTGTGGTCACATCGCTGGCGGCGATACTCTATGCTGATTCACCTTATCGGTCGGAGCCGTTGCTTGAACGCTTCGGGCAGGTTCTCGGCATGAAGAGGGGCGTTTGGCTTGGCGAAATCACCACCGCGATGTGGAGCGTTGACGTAGTACTCGCCGCTACGCGTAAGTGGCTCGGAGAGCGATTCGATGCCAAGATTAGGGAGCTCGGCTACCGTTAACCGTCACGCATCGAGCGATCATATGATTCGAGCCAGAAAAGCATAGATCATATGGACTGCATTCCTATAGAGAAGGAAGTGCGTGCTCGGCCTCGTCTAGAGCTGTCTGCCATGGGTAGGTTTCGATTTTGCTGCCGCCTGTTCCGGGAGCGTGCGGCTCGAATCCTCCGGAGCCGAGTAGGACCTTAGCGCCTTCGTTCCTTAGGTCTTTGACACTCTGCTGGAATGGGTGACGTGCTGCTAGTGCCGTGTTCACGAAGGGGAGGACTGCTACGGGGATGTCTAGGCCAGGGGCTTCGGCGAGGACGCCTAGGGCGTAGGTGTCGCTGATGCCTGCGGCCCATTTGTTGATGGTGTTGTAGGTGGCGGGGGCGACGATGATGGCGTCTGCTTTGGGTGAGCGGGATTCGCCTGGTTTGCGGTATTGGCTGCGGATGGGGCGGCCGGTTTGCTTTTCGAGGGCCTCGGCGTCGATGAAGTCCAGGGCTGAGGGTGTGGCGATGATCTGGACGTCCCAGCCTCGTTGGTGGGCGAGCGTGACGAGTTTTCCGACGTCGCCGGCGGGGCCTGCTGCGCAGACGATGATGTAGAGGACGCGGCGGCGCTCGTCGTCGGTCACAGGCGCACCCCGATTTCTGTCGTGAACTCCTTGAGTTGCCGCTTGATGCTGGGCGGGGCGGTGGCCATGAGGTCGCCGAGCATGCGGTGGACGGCGGGGCGGGCTGAGATCTCCTCGGGCGCGAACTGGTGGGCGTAGCGCAGGACCTCGTATGCCTTCTCGTGCTTGCTCCATTGGGTGAGGGCGCCGGAGGTGTCGACGAGGAGTTTTGCTTTGCGTTCGGTGAGGGGGATGCGGCCCAGGTCGACGGCGCGGGCGTGCTGGATGGCGGCTCCGGCGTCGCCGAGCTTAAGGGCGATATTGACGCGGTGGAGTTGGACGTTGGTGGGGCCGAACGCGGTCCATCGGTGGTTGTAGTCGCCTCCGAGTTCGCGGCCTGCGGCTTCGGCCTCGTCCAGGAGGGTGGCGGCGGTGTGACGGTCGGAGCGTTGGCCGGCGGCGACCGCGCCGCGTAGGAGGAGTGCGCCGTAGACGGACAGGAAGTCGGGGGTGCGCTGGTCGATGTCGTGGTCGATGCGTTCGGCGTAGGTGCTGGCGGTCTTGGTGGCGGCGCCGTGGTGGCCGTCGTTCATCAGGGCATGGGTGATGATGCGGGCGCTTGACCCGATGGTCGTGAGGTCCTGGCTGCGGCGGGCGGCCTGCATGCTGCGGTCGGCTGCGAGCCAGGCGAGCCCTTCGTGGTCGAGTTTGAGCAGGATGCTCGCGGCGACGTGGTGGGCCTCGGCCGAGAGCGCTTCGGCCCGGAGTCGGGCGTCTCCGTCGTAGATGGCGCAGGCGTTGCGCAGGTCTGCCAGCAGGGCGGGCAGGGAGTTGATGACGGTGGAGTACTTGCAGTCCTGGTAGCTGCGTTTGGCTGCGGCTACGGCGGCGTCCAGGCGGGCGATGCTGAGGGCGGCCGGGGCCGGGTCGTCGTTGCTGGCGGGGTATCCGGCCAGGGCGGCGGCGAATGCATCGACGCCTTCCAGCGTTGCGCCGTCGGACGGTAGGTCGGCGAGGATGGCGCTGAACACGCTGGCTCCGGCGAGCTTGCCGAAGGTTCTGCGGTGCACGGGGTCCCCTTCCTCGACATCGGCATCTATGTCCAGGGAACCCAGGAATGCGGGCGGAACCAAGTCCGCGGGGGCATCCCGTGATGTGATGATCGTCGCCTTCGTGGTGGTCGGCAAGGTGAACGTGGGGAGGGTGCGCGGGGCCAGGCCCAGGGTCATGCGGGCGGGGTCGGGCATCTGGAGGCCGTCGGCGATGCGCTCGAAGACCTCCAGGGTGGTGACCTGGCGGCCGCCCTTCTTCATGGTCTCGCTGACCTTGCCCTGCGACATGCCGCAGGCGATCGCGATTTGGGTTTGGCTGGCGCCTGCGTACTGGCGCAACAGGTGGAAGACGGTTCGGATGTCGCGGGTGGTCAGGGCTTCAATCATCTGCGGGCGCTGCCACAGTGAGTCCGGGATGACGATCGGGTCTGACACCCGTCCCGACATCGAGTCTCCCTCCGCGTAACCGGTCTTCGCTGAGCGTATATCCCGTCGCGGGATATCGCCCGGGAATGGGTGCCGTTCTGAATTTGGTGGACCTTGGTCGGCATGACGCAGCAGCAGGGAACCGGCAAGCCGGGGCGCCGCTCATGCGGCGGCCGTCGCTGGAAGTTCGTCTCTCCTCTCCGTGTGGGGTTCGTAGGGACGCTGGGTGACTCCGGTCCGCCGGTGCGGCGCACGCCGTGCCGCTGGTGCGCGCCGACGCGCAAGACGCGTGCGGCGTAGGTGAAGCCGCGGGGCCGGCGGGTGTTGCGGGCGACTGGTGGTGCGGTCGCTTCGCCCCCGTGGCGGCTGCGCTTGGCCGGGTGGGGTTCTGGCCGTCCGCTCGTCCGCCGGTCCCGCTTCAACCCCTGGGAGTTCTCAGTCATGGACGTGGTGAGCAGGCAGCCTCTCAAGGACACGGCGTGGCGTCCGGCGGCTCTGGCGCTGGTCGACGCATTGAAGCTGCGGGGCCTGGATGCGCAGGTGTACGGGCATGGTGCGGTGCGGGCGAGCAACCCGGCCGGTGAACCCGTCCCCGATGACCCCTGTGGGGCATTGATGCATCCGGGGATGCGGCAGGAGGTGCTGTGCCGTCGGCATGAGGGGGTGTTGTGGTGGCTGTGGGTGTGGGCCGGGCCGACCCGCCAGTCTCCGCCAGAGCTGGAGCCGTTGTGCCCGCTGCTGGAGACCGATACGGCGGCGAACCTGATCGCGCGGGTCTTGGCGGTGCCTTTCGCCAGCCCGCCGGACGGCGGGTCGTGATGGGTGCGGTTCCCGTGGTGCTGTCGGACGAGATGAGCGGGCGACCGGTCGCCGCGCAGATCGAACGCGAGTTCTCCGGGGTGTGGGCCTGGTACGGGGAGGCCACCGGTTCGTGGTGGGCGATGGTCCGGCTCGGGGATGGCGCTCGTCTCGTAGAGGCGCTCAACCCTGACGAGTTGCGGGACGCGATCGTCCACGCACGGGGCTGGCCCTGGCCTCGGTGACTGTCTGGGGTGTCGGCTAGCGGCCGAGTGCAGTGATTCAAGCTGTGCGACTGGGAGATGGGGCGTCAAGGTCATGGGTCGTCTCGTCGATTGCTGGTCCGCAATCGGCTGGCAGATGCAGCGGCTCAGGTTCTGATCTGCACTTCCACGATCTTCGGCACGTCGGCAACACCCTGGCGGCCACCACGGGCGCGAGCCTCAAGGAGCTGATGTCCCGCATGGGGCACGCGTCGTCCAGGGCGGCGCTGATCTACCAGCACGCCAGCCAGGATCGGGACAAGGCGATCGCGGCGGCGCTCGGGGAGGCGTTCAAGGTCGCTCGGGCCAGTGACAAGAGTGACAAGGGCACCCCGAAACGATCGGGCACGCAACGGGCACGGAAGCCGAAGAGAGCTTGAGGAAAAGCGAGGCCCAGGTGGGAAAACAGGGCTCCTACCTGGGCCTTCTCAGTGGGAGCGGGCGACGGGAATCGAACCCGCGTAGCCAGTTTGGAAGCGGCTGGATCACCTTCGCCGAAGATCGCCTCTGACCCACTAAACTGCAGGTCAGAGGCTGTTTCGTATGCCATCCCGTGCTCGTCGATGTCGCTCGGATTTCCATGATCCAGTGACAAATGAGTGACAAATGATCTTCGGGGGATCATGGGTTTCACACGCAAGCGCAAGGGTCCGAACGGAACCCGATACCAAGCGCTCTACGACGACGCCCGGGGCGTCCGCCAGACGGCCGGCACCTTCGCGACACGCAAGGAAGCCGACCGAGCCTGGCAACGAGCCGAGGCCCGCATCGCCGAGGGCAAGGCGGGCGACCCCCGCCGCGCCCGGCAGACCTTCCGCACCTACGTAGAGGAGCGCTGGTTCCCGAACCACCGCATCGAGGCATCGACCCGCCAGGACTACGCCTACGCGCTCGCCGCCCACGTCATGCCGTACTTCGGCGACATGAAGCTGCAGGACATCACCTCAGAGACCGTCCGCGAGTGGATCACCCACCGCAAGAAGCAGGGCGCCTCGGCCTACAGCATCAAGTACTGCAAGACCGCGATCCTCAACGCCATCTTCACGACAGCGGTCAACGACGGCGTGCTCGTCTACCACCCCAGCCGCGGGGTGAAGACCGACCCCGTCCCCGAGAAGCCGCGCCAGATCATCACCGCCGAACAGTTCGCTCGCATCTACGAGGCCCTCCCAGACGCGACAGCCCAACTCCTGGTCGAGACCGATATAGAGAGCGGCCTCCGCTGGGGCGAGCTGAGCGAACTGCGCGTCAAGGACCTCGACTTCGCCACCGGCATCCTCACCGTCAGCCGCTCCGTGGTCGAACTGGTCCCTAAGTTCCACCCCGAAGGCCGCCGCTTCCTGGTGAAGGACTACCCCAAGGGCAAGCGCTGGCGCCGCTTCAAGCTCAGCCCCCAGATCGTCGCCAAGCTGAAAGCCCACGCAGAAGCTAACAACCTCGCCCCCGACGACCTCTTCTTCAGCCGTCGCAGAAACGAGCCACCCAAGCTTGAACTCCTGGACCCCGACACCCTCACCTTCACAGCACCGAACGGCCGCACCTACACCCACGGCACGACCACGGGCTACAACATCGGCAAGTGCAAGTGCCGCCACTGTCGAGCCGCCTACGCCGCGTACCGCGCCAAGCGCCGCGCCCAAGGCAAAGACAACCCCCGCAAGCCCCGCGTCATCGACGACGACCCGCACATCTCCGCCAACTGGTTCCGCGTCCGCTGCTGGTATCCGGCCCGAGCTGCAGCCAACCTCGGCTGGTCACCCCGCATCCACGACCTACGCCACGCCCACGCCTCCTGGCTCCTTGCCGGTGGCGCCGACCTCCAAGTCGTCAAGGAACGCCTCGGCCACCGCAAGATCTCCACGACCGAGCGCTACCTCCACACCCTCCCTACTGCCGACGAAACCGCCCTAGAAGCCCTAGCCAAGATCCGCACAACCCCAACCGGCCCACCACCCACCCCAGACGCAGAGAAGGAACTGGCCGAGGCCAAAGCCAAGATCGCCGAACTCCAGGCAGTAATCACCGACCACCTCATCGCCCAGAGAACAACCGACACCCCGAACCTCCGCCCCGCCTAGAGCAGAGTTCAGCGGGGGTCCCTCTGCCGCGTACGCGTTCCTTCGCATCGAGGGGGTCAGGGGTTCAAAGCCCCTCAGCTTCACCGAGAACAACTAGGTCAGAGGCCGGTTCTGGAGAGATCCTAGATCGGCCTCTGATCATTTGCCACCAAGACCGACCGACACCAGATGGCGCGCTCCGGCCACCCAAGCCTCACCCCTACGCCACACCACCCACTCACGACCCCGTGGCGCAGCCTTCATCCCGTCGACGGCAAGATCAACGCCTGCGGATGCATCTGCCCCCGGTCATCCCCGGCCCGCCGACCACCGAGCAACTCAGCCGCCGACACGGGCCGGTACGCCCGTACACGTGACCCGTGCGTCTACCGCATAGGCGGTGCCTGCCTCCAAGCCGACAACCTTAAGAGGCCGCTGGAAGCACCAAAGGACGTCCGCTGTCGTCAGGTAGGACAACGGTGGCAAGGCGCTAAACGCCTTACCGCACTAGCGCAATGGAAGTCGGCTTTCTGCCGATGGTGGCCAGCGACGACAGTTGTGATGGTAGGTGTTGCTTACCGGCCAAGGCAGCCTGCCCGGCGCCGCCAAGGCCGCGCAGACGCGTGGGCGGAGGCCCGCGAACCAGCGATGACGATGAACCGGGAGTACTCATAGTCGCCGTTGGCGGATTGACCTTGCGGCCATCGGCACAGACGTCGGCACCGATATCGTTCTGCCGAACTGCATCAGCGCGTCGCGTTCCCACGGCTGATTCGGCGCCCCCTGCACGGGGCTGTTCACCGCAGCTAGGCCGCTGCGGGTCTGCGTCCGAGATAGCGTCACAGTCACCGGAAGCGGGTCCACGCCCTGACGGGCGAGTTCGTGCGGCAGCCAAAATTCACACAGCAGTGCCTGCACCTGCGGGGCGATCCGATGCGGCCCGTCTGTCAGCCCCGCCAGCTCGGCAGTAGCCCCAGCCGGGCGTGTACGGCTGCTGCGACGCTCCAGCCCGCGCTGTGGCCGCGGTCGCCGGCACTGCAGTGCTGCCCGATACCGCTGCTCAACAACCGACAACTCCACCAGGGCCAATCCTGGCCTCCCTGAAACGCGACGCCCGCAAACGAACACGCGACAGCCAAGCCGAACAGGTATCCGTCAGGCATGTGATGGGACAGAGGTGGCAAGCATCTCGCGGGACAGGAAACATGAACATCCAACAACTCTGATTAGAGCTATCTCTAACTTCAAAGAAGCCCGCTACGCGGTCGCCGCCGGTCGGCCCGGGCCTGGGCATGTTGCCTCTCCGGACGGACCAGCCCCCAACAACGGCTACTACGCGGGCGGCGCACTCTGGGCAATCGCAGTAACTGCGGCTGGATCAATCTTTGCCAAGGTAGACAATAGTGTTGTGTAGTTAGGAGTTTGAGCGAAAGCTGAGGCCAGGAGTTCTCGAGCACGTCTAGAACTACTCGCCTCCGCCAACAGCGCCAATCCGTTTGCACGCGCAAACGGATTAGCAAAGGAAGCAATTATCGATTCCGCCTTGGCTAGTTCGTTGGATTCGATCATTTTTTCGACCAACTGCCTCAATGTTTGGTCTTCCGCAAACGAGTTGATAGTAGAACTGGCTATGGCCATAGCTTTATCGAGATCTCCGATCTTTATCAGAGTCTTTGCAATTGCCGAAAATGCCCAAGATCGCAGATTTGGATCATGGATTGAAGGTGCCAAGTTCTCGGCTTGACGAACGAGGGGGCCAGCCCTATCGGGCCTACCTGAGTCCACGTACGCAGCCGCCACGGAAGAAAGTACTTGTGCTTGCGCGGAGGCGGCTGTCGGCAACAGTGCAATTCTTTCAAGGGTAGAGTGATCGCAGGTACCCGAAAGAGCTTCCACGAGGGATGTAAGCACCGAAGCCTGCGTAAACGGATCTCGGATATGTCGCGCAACTTCCTCAACTGTACTGGACAAGCGCTGAAGTTGTTCCAGATTGCCAAATGCCCTTAGAGCCTGTATAAGATCAGTTAGCACTCTCGCTTTCACGCTATCATAGGAAATTGACATTGCCACGGTCTCGGCCTTTAGTGCAATCCCGCATGCTCTTACCGGTTCACCGGCATTCACCAGAATCTGCACCAATGCACTCAGTGCTTTAGCGCTGGCCAATGGGGTGGGGGCATTCATCGCCGTATCTTCAGCCCGCTCGAAAAGCCCTCTTTCTGCCAGAGAGCTCACTAGAGCAACCAGGGCGCGAGCTTGCTCAAATAATCCAGAAATAGAACTAGCTAGGGAATCGCCATCGTGCCACCTACCCGCTGCTAGGAGCGCCTCTACGGCTTCAGCCAGAGCCCCTTCCCGCCAGTATGGATCAGAGATAGAGCGGGAAATATCTTCTGCTCTCTTGGCCAGAATGCAAGCGTTCTCCAAGTCGCCAGCTATCGTCAATGCTTGCACAAAGCTAGCCAACTCGGACACTTGCCTTCCAGGGTAAACATCGGCTCGTGCGGCGGTCTCAGCTTGGTAAGCGTAATGCCTGGCCTGCTCGAAATCTCCGCTCTCCGCGAATGCCTTAGCAAGGGAAGCCAGCGCAGCTGCGCGCCCTGATGGGGCAATGATGGACGAAGCAATGCCATGGGCTCTCTCGAACTGCCCAAGTTGCGCAAGTGTGGTGGCCAATGCAACTAGCCCGTGTGTTTGCACCCAGGCTTCACGAACGGATTTAATGATCTCCTCTGCTTTATCGATCTTTCTCGCGCAGGTTAGCCCATTCACCAAGGTACTCAATGCAGATGCCTGGTCATAAGGGTTTGCGATGGATAAGGTCACCTCTTCACTTCGAGCGAAGTCCCCAGCTTCTACCCACGCTTCCACGACTCCAATCGCACTTGCGCTTCGAGAAAGAGATGTCAGGACTGGATTTATTGTTGGCCTCTCCTTGTCAAGATCGCCCGTTTGAGTCAGCGCTTTTGCGGCTATTCTCAAGGCCCCTTCTTGTGCGAACGGAAGGGTAATGGAATGAGCCATTGACTCTGCTTCCATTGGACGACCAACGCGTACAAGCTTCTCTATTAGAGCAATAAGCGCCTGGGCTTGCGCAGATTGATTGGTGATTGAACGCGCTGTCGCCTCGGCTGTGTCGAAATCGCCAATTGCTAAATAAGCTTTGACTGCCCCCAGTAATACCCATGCTTGCCTCGCTGGGTCAGACTCTGAATCAGCTAGGGTCATAGCCTCGCGGACAGAATGACGGGCCTCCTCGGCAAGGCCGACTTCTGCGTAGGCTTCCGCTACTGCGGACAACACTTGGGCGCGTGTAGACAAGTCAACAGCCGAACGGGCGAGGTCTTGGGCTTTAGCAGCATTTTCGGTCTTAATATACGCCTTTGCTGTAGTTGCTAGGGCTTGCGCTTGTGCAGACGAGCCGGTAGCCGATTCCGCTAGCCCAAGTGCTTCGTCAAGCGCACCCGTTTCCACAAGGAATTCCACTACTGAGGGCAGGGCCCACTCCCGTTCATGTGGGAAAAATGTCGAGCATGCTATAGCCTCTGCGGCGTCAATTCGGCCAACATCTATAAAGGCATCTACCAATGCCGCAAAGGCCCGTGCTTGTGCGAAGGAACTTCCGGTATTGCGTATAAACCTATCCGCTTGATCTAGCCTACCTATTTTTTGGAGGGACTGAATTAGAGTCGTGAGCGCTCGCGCTTGCGCAAAAGGGTCAGTAATCGAGTTAATAAGAGCCTGGGAACGTGCCTCATTTCCAATTTCTGCCCAGAGTGCAGGCAACTCGGTTGGCATACTTTCATTTCGTTGCGTGAGGCGATCCTGCGTAATGGAAATCCTTGCCATTGCGACCAGATCGATCTTTTGCTGGTTACCTATAAGCTGCTTGGTTGTGGCAATTTCAGAGAATGCTGCAGCATCGCCTCCGCTAAGATCCAACATCCGGTCGTGGCGTCCCGAATCCAGACAGCACTCGATCATGCGAGGTAGGTCACCGGCCGCCCGCAGCATTGGAAAATATCCTCGCAGTAGGTATTCCGGGGTCTCCGGCGGCCATCCTTCGTCCCGATAACCCTGCGCCCAAATGTAGAGCCGCTGCCGGTATGCCTCCATCCGCCGCGCGCCCAGCCGTTCAGCGGCCATCATCTGCAGTTCTTCATGGGCCAGCCCATATAATTCCGGCCGGCGCTGCGCAGCCCACCGGCTGGCACGGGAGGTGAACGTCCGCCCGGACACCGCCGATAGGTGCTCGGCCACCTCCCAGGTGCCCCACCCAGTCAGCTCCGCCAGATCTGCATCAGACAGGCCACCACCGGCCGCAGTGACCAGACCAAGCAAATCTTGCTCAGCTGGGGAGCCCTGCAAAAGATGCTTCAGCTCACGCACGGCAAGGTTCTGGATTACCTTTGCTGCGGGCGAGGCACTCAACCGCCGGATAATGTGGCGCTCTCTTAGCGGATGCCCGTTCGGCACATCGGAGGGCACCGGCGGGTTGGGACGCCCGGAGACCACCACCCGGACGCCCGATGGAAGACTCTCCGGTAACAATGCGGCGATACTGTGCGCCTCCGGTCCTGTCGTCACTCCGCGATCCTCGTCCAACCCATCGATCACCAGGACCAGTCGCTGCCCCTGCTCGCGGCAGGCGTCGGCCGCCCGGCCCAATAGCCCCAGCAGATGCGCCTCACGCGTATTCTCCGCCAGGAACACCGGCGCAGGCTCACCGGCGACCTCGGCCAACTGCTCCGACACCACCTCTACAAACGCCGCCCGAGTGTTGTGACCGGCAAAGCGCGCGGTGATAAAGAACGACACCACTCGCACCGCCTCAGGGGGATGCAGCACAAACCAAGCCAGCAATGCAGATTTACCCGACCACGCTGGCGCTTGCCACCAAGCCCAGCATCGCCCCTCCGCTCGAGTGCAGAACTCGGTCAGCTCGGCCAGCTCAGCCTCCCGTCCTTCCAACTCGCCCGGGAAGACGCGCTCTACCTGTCTGTGGTACTCCGACCGGGCCACCGGCAACGACGCCACGTGTACATCACCGATGTGCACACCCGAATTGGCGTATGAACCCGGCCCCGCAGTCGCCGGGCCCGACTCCTTAACCGAACCGCGCACGCTTTTCATTGTGCTGCCACCAGCCTTGTTCCTCCCTGGTTCAGGCTGTCAGGTCAGATTCACTCCCGTGGACGCCTCTCCGGCGTCGGAGGCCTTAGCATTGCCACTGTCCTCCACCACTGCCTCACCCATCGCATCGGCAGGCCCACGCACGCCGGTCGAGGCCTTACCGCCCCGGGTCGCCGTCGCATCACCGGAGTTGTGGATCCGCACCCTAGTGCCGCTTTCCCTGGCTAGTACCGTCCACACCGCAATCCCCACCGCAGCGACGCTCGCCAGCGCTGATACCGACGCTGCAACCTTGTTAGCCCAGTCCCAGCTCAGCACGCACAACAACACAGCCAGCACTGCGACCACCACACACGTGATCACCAGCACCCAGCGCCCTTTGCTCATAACCAGCCATTCTTCCCGAGAAGTAGGATCCCGTGCCGGGAACAACGCAATCATGTCACAACTGGGCATCGGCGCGCCTGCAGCGACGTGATCAGTGGCCTCCTATGACTCTGCCCACCGGTCACGGCACCATCCTGGCTTATTGATCACCAGAGCGGAATGGAGGGCTCCAATGGCTGGGGACGATCGCTGCGGCACGGCTTTCGATGCTCAGGCCGTTGCCAGTCTTGCGGCTCCGGGTCCGCCTGCCCTCAAACTACCCGTCTACTCACCCCAGCCCAACAAGATCCGCCATACAGCACATGAGTACAGCAACAGCCTCCGCAACCGCTTTGACGAACCGCTACGGCCCACACCTCAATGCGTGGTCGGGGACGTGAGCGTCGGAGCGCTGATAGTGCGGGCCTAAGAAGCGTGCCGGGCACCGTCGTCTTCCTCTGTGCGGCCAGTGTTCGCCTCCATGGGGTGCGCCTAGGACGCCTGGGGCGTCGTTGACACGATCGGCTTCGCCGACCCTTAACCCGCTCTGCTCTGGTCTGACCAGGGTTCTGGTGATGGCGGGTGTGGAGTTGAGGGTGAGGTCTGTGGAGGCGAGGTAGCCGTTGATGACGCCGGGGTGGTGCTGGATCACCTTAACCTGGTGCTTGATCATGTCAAAGAGATAGTCAGATCCGTGGCCAAGAAGTTGACCATGGAGCGTTTCAGCAGGGACCACGCTCCCTCGGTTGGCCGCCGGCTAGCGAGCCCGCCCGAGTCTGATCGCCCAGCGCGTGCGCCTCATCAAGACCGGCCCGGGTTGACAGCAGCAGTGGGCGCCAGCGCTAGCGACGGGCCAGTCACACTCGGTCGATGCTCGTGCGGCAGGGGCGTTGTCAGAGATGCCCGTCCTGCAGATATGGGGTTGTGCCCGCTCGTAGAGCGTCGAGTGCTGCGTGTGTGCGGCGCCAGATGTATGGGCGGAGGCGTTTGGCGGCTTCTTCCTCGGTGCAGAATTTGAAGCCTCTTAGCTCGTTGTCGTGCAGGCTGAGGTCGGCGATCTGGTGCTCGTTCAGGATGCCGCCGTCGAAGATGAACATGAGTGAGTCGTCCCAGGGGCCGTGTGGGGACACCCAGTCGATGCACAGGAGCTGTCCGGGGTGCAGGTCGAGGCCCAGTTCTTCTTTCAGTTCGCGGCGGACGGTCTCGGTCGGCGGCTC
>NZ_JBEPCJ010000093.1:0-42688 GCF_040299565.1 Spirillospora sp. NPDC000708 | reverse complement strand
GGTCGGTGTGCCAGGTCGTGTCCGGCGACGTGGATCCGGCCGGCGTCGGCGCGGGTCAGGGTGGACAGGATCTGGACGGTGGTGGTCTTGCCGGCCCCGTTGGGGCCGAGCAGAGAGAAGATCGTCGCTTCGGGGACGGCCAGGTCGATGCCGTCCAGCACGACCTTCTCGCCGGTCTTGTCGCGGTAGGACTTGCGCAGCCCGACCGCCTCGATCGCCAGATTCGCCATGGGGGAACTCCTTGAAAGGGGGTGGGGGTTTGAGACCCGGGGGCCCGCCGCCGAGGGCGGGCCCCGTGGTTTCACGATGCGGGGGTCAGAGGCTGCGGGCGGTGATGTCGCCGCGGGTGGTGGTGGCGCGGATGTCGAGCTGGGCGGTGCCGTCGTTCTTGAGGCTGTTGGTGATGCGGCCGAGGGAGGTGCCGGCGTCCAGGGCGGCCGAGACGCCCGGGGCGGCGCCGATGGAGATGTCGCCGGACTGGGTGCGCAGGTCGACCTGCCCGGTGCCGGTGGCTTCGGTGATGCGGATGTCGCCGCGCTGGGTGGTGATGTGCGCGGGGCCGTTGAGGCGGCCGACCTCCACGTCACCGTCGGTGGCGGCCAGCTCCAGGCTCCCGGCCTCGTCGATCTTGATCTGGCGGTAGGCGCCGTCGAAGGCGACCTCGCCCAGGCGGCCGACGCCGCGGAACTCGGTCGCGGCGGCCTTGGCCCGCACCCGGGACCCGGCGGGCAGCTGGATCGTCACCTCGACCGCTCCGGTGGACCCGAAGTACTGGTTGCCGGTCGGGGCCTGGACCCGCAGTTCCCCGTCGGCGAACTCCACGCTCACCTGCTCGGCGGCCTTGGCGTCGCGGTTCTTGCCCGGGTCGGCGGGCCGGACCTGCACGCTGGTGTCGGCGCGGTCGGCGGCGATGACCTGCACGCGGCCGGCCGGGACGTCCAGGGTCGCGGTGATCGGGGCGGGGGTGGCGAAGGTGGTCATCGTCTGCTCCTTGCTGGGGGGCCGCCCTTGCGGCCCGCTTGTTTCTGACAACGCAAACGCTACGTTGCCTTTCCAGGTTCAGCAAGAAGCCTGTTGCACAAAACCACTATCTTCGCTGGTAGATCCAAGATTATTGTTGCAACGAGCTGAAAAGTAACGCAACGAAACGGGCGCTCTTGTTGCAATGAAATGAGAGTGAACGCTATGGTGAGGGCGTCCGAGGAGCATGAAGGAGGCCGTGATGCCGGGAGGCAGGCTCACCCAGCAGGAACGCCAGCAGATCGCGGTCGGGCTGGCCGACGGCCTGGCCTACGCCGAGATCGCCAGACGCCTGGAGCGTCCGACCTCGACGATCACGCGCGAGGTGATGCGCAACGGCGGTCCCGCCGGCTACCGCGCGGACCTGGCCCACCGCGCCACCGAGCGCCGCGCCCACCGCCGCCGGCAGGCGGCGCCCCGGGGGCCGGAGGCGCCCCCGCAGGCCGACGGGCGCGACCCCGAGGCCGTGGCCGAGTTCGAGGAGACGCTCACCACCGTCTTCATGGCCTCGGGCACGCCGAAGATGATGGCCCGGGTCATGGCCTGCCTCTACACCACCGACTCCGGCAGCCTCACCGCGTCCGAACTCGCCGGGCGCCTCCAGGTCAGCCCGGCGTCGGTGTCCAAGTCGATCACGTTCCTGGAGGAGCAGGGCCTCGTCCGCAGGGAGCGCGCCGAGGGGCGCCGCGAGCGCTACATCGTCGACGACGACATCTGGTACCAGTCGCTGGTCGCCAGTGCCCAGGCCCTCGTGCAGGTCATGGAGGCCATGCGGCAGGGCGTCACCGTCCTCGGGCGCGGCACGCCCGCCGCCGACCGCCTCGAAGGCGGGGCCCGCTTCATCGACTTCGTCAGCGAGAGCCTGCTCCGCGCCGCGGAGCAGGCGCGCGAGGTCCTCCACACCGGTACCGGCGCGGCGCCGGAGGGCGCCGTCGCGGAGCCGAGCCCGGCCGGAGGATGAGCGGCCGCTCCCCGGGCATGACGGCGGGACGGAGGCGGCCCCGCCGCTCTCCGTCCCGGTCGTCGCTCGGTCCCGTCCCGCTCCGTTCCGTCCCGCTCCGTTCCGCCGCTTCGCGTGCCGTCGCGGTTACGAGGTGCCGCGGATGAAGTCGGTGACGAGCCGGTTGAACTCGTCCGCGTGCTCGATCATCGCCCAGTGGCCGCACCGGTTCAGCAGCACCAGCCGGCTGTCGGGGATGGCGGCGAGCAGGTGCAGCGAGTTCTCGAACGGCACGACCCGGTCGTCCCGCCCGTGGATGAGAAGCGTCGGGACCTGGATGCCGGGCAGCAGCTCCGGCTTGACCCAGATCGGGAGCGGCGCGCCCTTCGGCAGCCCCTCGACGTAGTTGCGCAGGTGCTCGGGGCGGGCCAGCGCCGCGTCCGAACGGGCCTCGCACAGCTCCGGCGTGGCGAACCGGGCCTTGTCGAAGCACATGATCTCGACGAGCCGGCGCATGTTCTCCGGACTCGCGTCGCGGTACGCCTCGATAAGCACCTTCAGGCCCTCGGACGGCCCGTCGCCCGGGGCGAAGAGGGACGGGATCCGCCCCACCGGCGGGCCCATCGTGACCAGGTGGGTGATCCGGTCCGGGTGCTCCGTGGCGAGCCGGAGCGAGGTCTGCCCGCCCATCGAGTTCCCGACGAACGCGGCCTTGGCGATGCCGAGGGCGTCGAGGAACTGGATCGCCGCGTCCACGTGGTCGAGGCGGTCGACGGTCGCGGCGTCCGACTCGCCCCAGCCGGGCATGTCCACCGCGTACACGTGGAAGTGCCGGGCCAGCGCCTCGATGTTGCCGGAGAAGTTGCTCCAGCCCGTCGCGCCGGGGCCGCTTCCGTGCAGCAGGACGACCGGCCGCCCGTCGCCCGCCTCGTAGTAGCGGAGCTTCCAGTCCCGGGTCTGGACGGTGCGGGCGGCCTCGGCCTGGGTCAGTGCCATCAGAGTGCGTCCTTTCCGGAGGCGCGGGAGAGCAGGCCGGCGACGACCTCGGGCGGCCGGTGCCCCCAGCTGTGGAGCCGGTCCAGCGTCGTGACCTGCCAGGTGTCGTCGTCGACGAGCAGGCCGCCCCAGCCGTACTCGACGCTGAAGCCGGACGGCGTCCGCACGTAGAAGCTGAACATGCGGTCGTTGGGGTGCATGCCGAGGGTCATCTCGAACGGCTGCCCCGCGTCCATGCAGCGGTCGTAGGCCATGCCGACGTCGCGGACGTCGGTGACCTCGATCATGAAGTGGTGGGTCCGCTTCGGGTGCGGCATGTCGCCGAACGCGACGGAGTGGTGGCGGGGGTTGCAGCGCAGGAAGATCAGGTCGGCGACGGCGCCGGGCGCGAGCTCCTCGACGATGCGGTCGGAGATCCGGAAGCCGAGCAGCCCCTCGTAGAACTCCAGGTACGTCTCGCGGGCGACGCCCTTCGACAGCAGCACGTGGTGGCCCGCGCCCCCGGCGCCGGTGACGAACTCGCCGAGCAGCGCGTCGGAGTGGAAGGGGTCGGGGGCGTCGGCGAAGCCGGTGACCAGCTCGACGCGGTTGCCCATCGGGTCCGCGGTCACCGCGATGCGGTCGACGGCGCGGGACGCGGCGAGGTCGGCGTCGCCCTCGGCGACCTCGACGCCGGCGGCCGTCAGCCGTTCGATGAGCGCGTCGAGGGCGGCGCCGTCGGTGACCTCATAGCCGCTGGCGACCAGGTCGTCGGCCGGTCCGCGCCGCACGAGCCAGCGGTGGGCCTTCCGGTCGGTGCGCAGGGCGATGGCGTCGGCGGACTTCCCGGCGAGCTGCATGCCGAGCAGGCTCACGCCGAAGTGCTCCCAGTCGTCGAGGCTGCTCGCCTCGTAG
The DNA here is from genome assembly GCF_040299565.1 of Spirillospora sp. NPDC000708. Classification (NCBI taxonomy): domain Bacteria; kingdom Bacillati; phylum Actinomycetota; class Actinomycetes; order Streptosporangiales; family Thermomonosporaceae; genus Spirillospora; species Spirillospora sp. NPDC000708. Next base: position 38,838 of record NZ_JBEPCJ010000093.1, on the reverse strand, counting down.
ACGACGTACGCCAGTTCCTTGACTCCGGTCATCGGGAGTCCTCCTTGCTCTCGGCGCCGCGGTACGAGCGGCGGTACGGGCGGCGGGTCATGCGGGGGCGGCGAGGCCGGAGACGTCGGCGGCCGCAACGAACCGGTCGGGGCGCACCGCGACGGCGCGGACGCCGTACCGTGCCAGCCACGGCAGCAGGACCTCGTCGAGGTCGACCAGTTCCTCGGGTCCCTGCGTGTAGGCGGTCTTCGGGCGGACCGCGACGTAGCGGGCGCCGAGCGCGTCCCAGCGCTCCCGCTCCTCGGCGGTGAGCAGTTCCGCGGGGTCGACGTCCGCGCCGAGCAGCACGAAGCCGTCGCCGAGCAGGTCGTCGAGGCGCGCCATCCGGCCGGTCGCGTCCCCCGCGACGGGCTGCGGGACCATGCGGCCGACGATGCTCGCGTCCCCGACCGGCCCGCGGATCCAGCCCGCCTCCAGCACCGGCGGCGCGATCAGCGGCGGCTCGAACGGCGTCACCGTGCCCTCCGGCACCCGGTTCATCTCCTCGATCTCCGCCGGGGTCGCCTCCTGCTTGATGACCCGGCCCAGCCCGACGGCGAGGCCGGTGTAGAACGCGGCGTTCGGCCGCCGCTCGGTCTCGTAGGTGTCGAGCCAGCTCTCGTCGAACTCGCCGGTGAGGACGCGGGCGAGCTTCCAGCACAGGTTGTGGGCGTCGCGCATGCCGGTCTGCATGCCGGCGCCCGCCCACGGGGGCATGAGGTGGGCGGCGTCCCCGGCGAGGAAGACCCGGCCCGACCGCCAGGAGTCGGCCATCCGGGTGTGGTGGCGGTAGAAGGCCCACTGGTGGATCGAGACGTCGTCGGTGGTGACGCCCAGCGCCTTGAGCAGCGGCCAGACGTCGGCCTCGGACGCGAAGTCCGCCTCGGTCTCGTGCGGCTCGAGCGGGATCTCCCAGCGGTGGTTGCCCGCGGACAGCGCGATGTCGACCACCGGGCGCTGCCGGTCGGACCAGAACGTGAGGAAGTCGCGGTCGGGCCACCAGCGCTTGACGCGGCAGTCGATGACGATCCACTGCACGTCGTTCGTGTCGCCGTCCAGCCGGCTGCCGATCATGCCGCGGGTGGGGCTGCCGCCGCCGTCGGCGCCGATCGCGTAGCGGGCGCGGACGGTGCGCTCCTCGCCCGTCGCGGCGTCCACCGCCGTCACCGTGACGCCGCCGGCGTCCTGCTCCAGCCCGGTCACCTCGGCGCCGTAGCGGACGTCGATCAGGTCGCCGTGGTCCTCGGCGCAGGCGCGCAGCTCGGCCTCCATGGCCGGCTGGTAGATGTTGTAGAACCGGGGCCCGGGGCCGAGCGCGGACGGCGGGTGCTCGACGCGCATGATCTCGGTGCCGTCGTAGGTCACCCAGCGCAGCGCCCGCTGCGGCTCGATCACCTTCGTGATCCGCTCGTCGATGCCGAGGCTCTGGAAGATCCGCATCGTCCAGTCGTTGACGGTGACGGCGCGGGCGCGCGGGTAGATGGCGGCGTCCCGCTCGAACGCGACCACCGGGACGCCGCGCTTCGCGAGGGTCAGGGCGGCGGTCACGCCGGTGGGGCCGTAACCGACGATCGCGACGTCGGCGTCGAAATGCTGGCTCATGCGGGCTCCGGGGGCGGCTCTTCCGATCAAGTTTTGGACCGGTCGTTCGGTACAACAGTGGCCACCCTCACATGTGTTCCTCCTGGGTGTCCATGAAATTCCGCTGTGCAGAATCGGCCGCGCGAGGGGGCCGGGCGGGGCGTCTATGCTTCGACCCGTGGCGGACGAGACGATCGGGAATCGCCGTGGCCGCAGGTCACGGGAGGAGATCCTCGACGTCGCGGCGCGGATCATGGCGGAGCGCGGCTACGCCGCCACCTCGCTGTCGGTGCTGAGCCGGGAGACCGGCCTGCCGAAGAGCGCGGTGTACCACCACTTCCACTCCAAGGCGGGGCTGCTGTCGGCGGTCATGGCGCGCGGCGCCGAGGACTTCTTCGCGGCCATGCGGCGCGCCCAGGCGGGCGGCCCCGAGGGCGGCACCCCGCGCGAGCGGCTGACGTGGTTCCTGCTGCGCACCGGCGAGGTGTTCCTGGACCGCCCGGAGTTCCTGCGCCTGCACCTCCTCCTCGTCATGAGCGCCGAGGCCGCCGAGGCCGAGGTGGACGGCATCATCGAGCGGGTGCGGCGGGACGGCCGCGCGCACATGAACCGGATGATCGCGCTGTCCTTCGCGCCGGAGGGCGAGGAGATCGCGCAGGCCGTCGCCGACGAGCTCGACTACTTCGGCATCGCCGGGTTCGACGGCGCGTTCGTCGCCCTGCAGGCCGAACCGCACCGCGACCTCGCCGGCCAGATGCGGCTGCTCGCGGAGGCGGTGGCCGCGCTCGGCGAGGCGCGGGCGGCCGCGCTGCGCGCCGCCGCCGCGCCGTCCACCGGCGGGTAGGGCTGATCGGCGGCGACGGGGGAAGGGTCACCGCCATGGACATCGATCTCAGCGGGCGGACCGCCTTCGTCAGCGGCTCCACCCAGGGCATCGGCCGCGCCATCGCCGCGGGGCTGGCCCGGGCCGGAGCGACCACCATCGTCAACGGCCGGTCGGACGGCAGCGTCGACTCCGCACTCGACGCGCTGCGCGCCGAACTGCCGGACGCCGACCTGCGGGGCGTGGCCGCCGACGTCGCCACCGCCGAAGGCGCCGAGGCGGTGCGCGCCCAGGCGCCCGACGTCGACATCCTGGTGAACAACCTCGGCATCTTCGGGGCGCGTCCCGTCCTGGAGGTCGACGACGACGAGTGGCGGCGCTACTTCGAGGTCAACGTCCTGTCGGGGGTGCGGCTCGCCCGCCTCTACCTGCCGGGCATGACCGAGCGTGGCTGGGGGCGCGTGCAGTTCATCGCCAGCGACTCGGCGGTGGCGATCCCCGCGGAGATGGTGCACTACGGCGTCTCGAAGACGGCGCTGCTGGCCGTCTCGCGCGGCTACGCGAAGGCCGTCGCGGGGACGGGCGTCACTGTCAACACCGTCCTGGCCGGGCCGACCCACACCGGCGGCGTGGAGGACTTCGTCGCCGAGATGGTCGGGGACGACCTGCCCTGGGACGAGGCGCAGCGCCGCTTCATGGCCGAGCACCGCCCGAACTCGCTGCTCCAGCGGCTCATCGAGCCCGAGGAGATCGCCAACATGGTCGTCTACCTCAGCTCGCCGCACGCCTCGGCCACCACCGGCGGGGCGGTCCGCGTCGACGGCGGCTACGTCGACGCGATCCTGCCCTAGCGGAGCACCGCCCGGCCCGGCGAGCACCGGCGGTCCGGCGAGCGCCGGCCGGCCCGGCTAGGGGATCATGACGACCTTCCCGGTGGCCTGGTCGTTCTCCATGTGGCGGTGCGCCGCGACGACGTCCGCCAACGAGAAGACCCGGTCGATGTTGGGCCGGTAGACGCCCGCCTCGACCTGCCGGACGATCCGCTGCAGCAACTCGGCGCCCGCCTCGCCCTTGAGGTCGTCGCTGTGGAAGGCCGTGAGCCTCGTCCCGGACGGGATCATCGCTACCGGCTGGAAGTCCGGGATGGCCCAGCCGCTGAGCGAGCCCGCCACGCAGACCGTCCCGCCGCGGCGGACCAGGCTCAGGGAGTCCACCGCCGTGGCCGCTCCAACGAGGTCGAGGACGTGGTCGGGGCCCTCGGGCCAGATCGCCCGCACGTCGTCCGCCAGCGGACCGCCCGCGTCGATGAGGACGTGGGCGGCGCCGGCGGCGGTCAACGCGCCGATCCTGCCCTTCTGCCGGGTGGTGGCCGCGATCTCCAGCCCGTGCGCGGACGCGATCGACAGTGCCGCCATCCCGACCGACGACGTCCCGCCCCGGACGAGCAGCCGCCCGCCGCCCAGCGCGCCCAGCGCCTCCAGCGCGCCCTGCGCCGTCAGGTACGTCTCGGGCAGCGCGGCGAGGACGTCCCAGGGCAGCGTGGTGGCGACCGGCATCAGCAGCGCGTTCGGCAGCAGCGCGAACTCCGCGTAACCGCCGTCGAACTCCCGCCCCATCTCCCCCATCACCGCCGCGACGGTCGTCCCCTCCGGCAGCGCGGGATCGGTCGACACCGCCACGACCCCCACGCACTCGATGCCGAGCACGCGCGGGAACACCACGTTCGGGGAGTGCCCCTGGCGCGTCCTCAGCTCCGACCGGTTCAGGCCCGCGCCCTCGACCCGCACCAGGCTCCAGCCGTCCCGGACCGCCGGGACCGGCACCTCGCGGACCTCCAGCATCTCCGGCCCACCGGCCCCGAGGCAGACGGCCGCCCGCATCGTCGCGCTCATCGCACATCACCTTTCGACGGAAGGGAGAACCCGCGGCTCATGCGTCCACTGTCGCCGGAGGGCGGTGCGGCCGACCACCGTTAGAATGCCAACCCATGCCCGTTGGCCGCCAAGTTCCCCCGCCCGGTCCGGCGTCCCGCCTGTGGCCGTCCGGTGGGGCGCACCTGTGGCCGGCGGGCGGGACGAGCACGGCGCAGACCCACTCGCGCGGGCACCTGGTGTACGCGGCCCGCGGCGTCCTGTCGGTGCACACGGAACACGGCACCTCGATCGTCCCGGCCAACCGGGCCGCCTGGACGCCCGCCGGGTTCACGCACCACCACCGCGCCCACAGCAGCACCGACATGCGGATCGTCTTCCTGCCGGCGTCCCTGGCCCGGCTCGTCCCCGCCCGTCCCGCCGTCTACCTGGTCTCCGACCTGGCCCGCGAGATCCTGCTCGCGCTCACGGGCCCGCGCCGCGAGGACCGCGCCGCGGGCGCCCGCGCCCGGCTCCGGCGCGTCCTCGTCGACGAGCTCCGCGAGGCGCCCGAGCAGCCGCTGCAACTGCCCGAACCGCGCGACGACCGGTTGCGGGCCATCGCCCGGACGCTGCGCGAGGACCCCGCCGACACCACCTCGCTCGCCGGGCTCGGGCGGCGGATCGGAGCCAGCCCCCGGACCCTCAGCCGCCTGTTCCACGACGAGCTCGGCATGACCTTCTACCAGTGGCGCACGCAGCTGCGCGTCCACCACGCGCTCGTCCTCCTCGCCGACGGCCACGACACGACCCGCGTCGCGCACGCCTGCGGCTGGGCGAACCCCAGCGGCTTCATCGCGGCCTTCGCCGACCTCGTCGGCACGACCCCGGGCCGCTACCGGGCGGGCCCGTGACGGGCCCGCCCGTCAGAAGTGCTGCTCCAGGCGGGCGGCGACCTGGCGGTACCTGCTGACCGGCACCAGGTGCACGCCGTCGAAGGCGCCGCTGTCGCGGATCGCCAGCACGTGCTCGCACGCGGCGTCCACCCCGGCGTCCCGGTCCCGCTCGACCGCCGCGACGAGCTCGTCCGGGATGGCGATGTCGGGGATCGCCGCCGCGAGGTTGCGGGCCATGCCGGTGCTCGCCAGCACCATCACCCCCGCGTAGACCGGGACGTCCAGCCGGACGCTGTCCCGCCAGCGCAGCAGCGCGTCCAGCGAGTAGCTGACCTGGACGAACACGAAATCGGCCGCGGCCTTCCACGCGGGGACGGGCCGCAGCCCGGACGCGACCCCGGCCCGGAACGGCGCGCGTCCCTCGAACGCCGGGTCGTCCGCCGCGGCCCGCGTCTCCTCGATCATGGCGCGCACGGTCAGCTCGCTCGTCCGCCCGCCGACGGTGGGCTTGTCGCCGTAGACGAACAGGAACCGGTCGACCCCGTACGCCGCGGCCGTGAGCAGGTCGCGGCGGAACCCCAGCAGGTTGCGGTCCCGCGAGTTCAGGCAGGCGATCCCGGAGGCGCCCATCGCCTGCACCTCGTGGGCGACCGCCACGCTCGACACCGTCGCCCGCCCGATGTGGTTGTCCGGGATCAGGAACGAGTCGGCGACCGGGCTCAGCACGCCGATCTGGTGCCGCACCCGCGCCAGGTCCGGGCGGACGGGCGGTTCGATCTCACAGATCACTTCGAAGCCATCGGCGACCATCCCCGCACCCTACCGGCGCCGCCCCGGCGCATCCGGCGCCCGGTGGCGAAATCGTCCTCGCCGACGACCGGTCAGGAGGAGTCGCCGGCGGGAGTGGCGGGCGGGCTGCGGGCGGGCGGGTGATCGCTTAGCCTGCCGGGGTGGCGCACACATCTGACGCTCTCGCCCTGCCCGCTCCCCTGGCCGAGGTGGTCGAGGTCGGTTTCGAGTGGGACTACGACGAGGAGACCGACGAGGCCAGCGGCTGCGACTTCGAGCCGTTCGACCGGTTCGAGGAGCCCGAGCGGACGGCGTGGTGGTTCCGCCTGTGGACGGGGAACCAGGACGCCGACGGCGGCGAGTTCCGCTTCTTCGGCAAGACCGGCTGCGGCGACTACACCGGCTTCTGGCTGGTGCGGCCCGGTGCGCCGATCGCGGAGCAGCCCGTCGTCCACATCGGCTCCGAGGGGGAGCGCGGCGTGCTCGCCCGCGACCTCGGCGACCTGCTCTGGCTCTTCGCCGCCGGGCTGGGGCCCGCCGAGGCGTTCGACGACCCGGAGTCACCGGCGGAGCCGAACGACGCCTTCCGCGCGATCGCCGAGCGGCACGCGCCCGGCCGCCACCGCTCCCCCGCCCGGATCGTCGGGGACGCGCGAGCCGAGTTCCCGCATTTCTCCGATCACATCGACGCCATGTGCCGCTGAACGGCGCGCGTCCCGCCGCCGGTCACGTCATTTCCGGCGGCGCCCGCAGCGGTTTCAGCGGGCCGGGTCCTCGTCGTAGTCGTGGCGGGCCCGGTCGACCTTTTCGAGATTGGCCGACGCCCATTCCGCGAGATGGGCGAAGAGCGGCCCGAGGCTGCGGCCGAGATCGCTGATCTCGTATTCGACCCGGGGCGGGACCTCGGGGTGGTAGGTGCGCACCACGAGTCCGTCGCGTTCGAGCTGCCGCAGGCGCTGCGTCAGGACCTTCGGGGTGATCGTGGCGATCCGCCGCTGCAGCTCGACGAAGCGCTGCCGGCCGTCCTGGTGGAGCGTCCACAGGATCGGGGTCGTCCACCGGCTGAACACGATGTCGACGACCGGCGCGATCGGGCACGCCTGCTCCGGGTCGGCCGTCGCGGCCGCGGCGCCCCACGTCTTCTCGGCCATGCGGATCCCCTTTGAGGTAGTCACTTTCCTGTAGGTACCTACTATATCCAGGATGTTAGCGTCGTCGGCGTCCACCACGGACCGCTCGTTCGAGCGGGGGAACGGCAGGAGACCGATCATGATCGTTGTTACCGGAGCGACCGGGAACGCCGGCGGCGCGCTCGTGCGGGTGCTCGCGGAGGCGGGCGAGAAGGTGACCGCCACGTCCCGGAACATCACGGAGGCGGACGTGCCCGGCGGCGTCGAGCACGTGAAGGCGGACCTCGTCGACGCCGCGAGCCTGCGCCCGGTGTTCGACGGCGCCAATGCGCTGTTCCTGCAGAGCGGCGGGGCCAGCGCGCACCTGCTGCGGACGGACGAGATCCTCGCCGCGGCCGCGAAGGCCGGCGTCCGACGGGTGGTGCTGCTGTCCTCGCTGGGCGTGGCGACGCGCCCGGACTCGGCGTCGCACGGGGTCGTCGGGCTGGCGATCGAGGAGGCCGTGCGCGGATCGGGCCTGGACTGGACGATCCTGCGGCCGGGCAACTTCGCCTCCAACAGCTACGCCTGGATCCCGTCGGTGCGCGCCGAGCGGACCGTCATGGCGCCGTTCGGCGACGTGGCGCTGCCGACGGTCGACCCGCGGGACATCGCCGAGGTCGCCGCCGCGGCGCTGCGCGAGGACGGGCACGCCGGGCGGTTCTACGAGCTGACCGGGCCCGTCCCGATCACGCCGCGCGAGCAGGCGGAGGCGATCGGGGCGGTGCTGGGCGAGCCGGTCCGGTTCGCGGAGCTGACCCCCGACGAGGCGCGGGTGCGGATGCTGGACTTCATGCCGCCGGACGTGGCCGAGACGACGCTGGAGGTCCTGGGCTCGCCGACCCCGGCCGAGCAGCGGGTCAGCCCGGACGTCGAGAACGTGCTGAAGCGGGCGCCCCGGACGTACGCGGACTGGGTGCGCGACCACATCGCCGCGTTCCGTTGACCGGCCGAGGGGCGGCCCCGTCCGCGGGACGGACCGCCCCCGGCCGGCCGCAGCCGGCCGCAGCCGACGACCGGGCTCAGGCAGCGGCGGCGCCGAACCATCGGGGCAGGTGGCCGAGCAGGTCCTCCTGGTCGTCGCCGACCCACGCCACGTGGCCGTCCGGCCGCAGCAGCGCCGCGGGCACGTCCAGGCGGTCGTCGACGACGTGGCCGACGCGCGACTCCCATCCCGCGACGGAGAGCAGGCCGGTCCGGTCGAGCAGCAGCCCGCGGCCGTCGCGCATCAGCTCGTAGAGGCGGCCGGGCTTGAGCTCGACGTCCCGCATCCGGCGGCCGACCAGCTCGTGCTCCCCGCCGAGGTCGTACCGGACGCCGGTCGCGATGATCTTCTCGATCAGGTACCGGTTGACCTCCTCGAAGTCCATCAGCTCCGCCATCAGCCGGCGCACCGCCCGCGGTCCGGGCTCGTTGGACATCAGCACGCCCTGCGCGCGGGTGTTGTTCAGCACCTCGGCGGCGACCGGGCGGCGCTCGGTGCCGTAGCTGTCGAGGAGCCCGTCCGGCGCCCAGCCGGCGATCTGCGCCGCGAGCTTCCAGCCGAGGTTGAACGCGTCCTGAACGCCGAGGTTGAGGCCCTGCCCGCCGAGCGGCGGGTGGACGTGCGCCGCGTCGCCCGCCAGCAGGACCCGGCCGTCGCGGTAGCGGTCGGCGAGGCGGGTGGCGTCGGTGAACCGGGACAGCCAGCGCGGCGAGTGGATCCCGAAGTCGGTGCCCGCGTACGCCCGCAGTTGCCGCGCGAAATCCTCGAGCGTCGGCGGGACGGTGCGGTCCTCGGCCACGCTCGCGGCGGGCACGATGACCCGGAACAGGCCGTTCTCGAGCCGCCCGGCGGCGAAGAACAGCTCGGTCTTGCGGATCTCCGCGACGATGCCGGCGACCGTCTCGGGGTCCGCGGTCGCCTCCATCTCGCCGACCAGCGTCTCCTTGCTCGCGGGCTCGCCGGAGAACCCGATGCCGAGCAGCTTGCGGACCGTGCTCCGGCCGCCGTCGCATCCGACGAGGTAGCGGGCGCGCAGCCGGGTGCCGTCGGCCAGTTCGGCGGTCACCCCGTGGTCGTCCTGGCTCAGCCCGGTCAGCTCGCGTCCGCGCCGGATCTCGGCGCCGGACCCGGCGGCGTGCTCCTCCAGCAGGCGGTCGGTGACGGTCTGCACGATGCCGAGGACGTAGGGGTGCGTGGTGTCCAGGTTCTCGGGCGCCGGCTTGGTGATGCCCGCGAAGAACCCGCCGAGCGGGTACTTCCGGCCGTGTTCGAGGAACCGGTCCAGCAGGCCACGCTGGTCCATCACCTCGATGCTGCGGACGTGGATCCCGAGTGCCCTGACGTGCGGGGCCGGCTCGGCGTTCTTCTCCAGGACGAGCACGCGCGCGCCCTGCAGCCGCAGTTCTCCGGCCAGCATCATGCCGGTGGGGCCGCCACCGGCGATGATCACATCGAACATGAAGTCAATTCCCCCGTTCACCGTGGTGATTTCCGGCCGTTCGACCCGCCGGGTTCAGCCGCGTGGACATGCTGAATTCCCGCCGGTTCCGGCACCGGCCGTAGATTCTGCGCCATGACCCGGGTCTTGCCGCAAGGCCCCCTGTGCGCTATAGATTGATAGTGGCAGGGAGATGTTTTCTCCCTGCTTTTTTCGTCTGCTGAGACGCGCCGCCGTTCCGGTTCCGCGAACGCCCGGAGCGCGTCCTCGGCGCCCCCTCCTCGACGGCCCCGGAGGCCACCGCCGGGCTCCGGCACGCTTGACGAATAGGTAGACCGGTCTACTATCTCCCCATGGTCAGTACCCAGAGAGACGGCGGCGGGGACAGGTACGCGCTGGTGTTCGGCGCGAGCGGCTTCATCGGGCGCCACCTGGTCCTCGCGCTCGGCCGGGCGGGCGTCCGGGTCGGCACGGCGAACCGGAGCCCGGAGTCCCACCGGCGGCTCGTCCGCTGGCTGGACGAGCACGGACACGGCGAACCCCCGGCCGACCTGCGCGCCGACTTCGGCGCACCGGCACTGGTCGAGGACGGCTGCGAAGGCGTCACCGAGGTCTACAACTGCTCCGGCGCCTACCGGTTCGGGATGCGGGCGGACGAGGCGCGCCGCGCGAACGTCGACGGCGTGCGCGCGATCGTCGCGTTCGCGGCGCGGCTGCCGCGCCTGCGCCGCCTGGTGCACGTCTCGGGATACCGCGTCGGCGGGCAGGACCCGACCGAGTGGAGCGAGGAGCGGCGGCGGGAGGCCTACCGGGCGCTCGGCGCGTACGAGGCGTCCAAGGCCGAGGCGGACGCCGTGTTCCAGGCGGAGGCGGCGCGGCTGGGCGTCCCGTGGTCGATCGTGAACCCGCCCAGCGTCATCGGTGACAGCGCCACCGGGGAGTCCGACCAGTACCTGGGGCTCGCGTCGACCGTGCGGGACCTCTGGACGGGCTCGCTCGCGGCGGTGCCGGGCAACGCGCGGACGTTCGTCCCAGTGGTCGCGGTCGACTACCTCGCCCGGTTCATGACGCTGCTCCCTGACGACGAGGCCGCCGAGGGCACCGCGTACTGGCCGCTGGACGACGGCACGCCCGCCCTGCCGGACCTCCTCGCGCTCGTCGCCGAGCACTACCGGATCCGGGCGCCCCGCGCGCGGATCCCGGTGTCCCTGGTCAAGCGCCTGCCCCGGTCGCTCACCAAGGCCGACCCCGAGACGCTGACGTTCCTGTCGGAGGACCGGTACCCGACCGCGTCGGCGTCCGCGTTCGCCGCGCGCCACGGGCTGGCCATGCCGGACACCGCCACGGCGATCCGCCGCTGGGCCGACCATCTGGCGGCGCACCGCTTCGGGGAGGCCGGGGGCGGGGCGCGGCGGTTCACGGCGCCCGCCGGGGTGCGGACGTTCGAGCTCGGCGAGCCGGACGCCCCGACGGTGGTCCTGCCGGGCTTGCCGGTGAACGCCGACTCCTGGGCTCCGGTGGTCGCGGCGCTGGGCCGCGCCCGCGCCGTCGACCTGCCGGGGCTGGGGATGAGCGCCGGGCGCCGCGACGACTGGCCGGCCTGGCTGTCCGCGCTGGTGACCGGGACCGGCGCCCGCCATCTGGTGGGCCATTCCCTCGGCGCGGCCGCCGCCGTCGAGGCCGCGGCCGCCCATCCGGAGGCGGTGGAGCGGCTCACCCTCGTCTCACCGTTCTTCCTTCAAGCGCGTCCTGCCCGCCTCGCCCGGTGGGCGCCGCTGGCCCGGCTGTATCTGCGGCGCGCGTCGTCCGGGGCGCTGGCCGCGCGGCTCACCGGCACGGCGGTGCACGCGGCCGCGCTCCAGTCGAGCGCGGCGGACCTCCGCCGAGGCTCCGTCGCCGCCACCGCCGCCCGGTACCTCGCCGAGACAGCGGCCCCGCGATGGCGTGACGACCTCCGGGCCGGGCTGCGCCGCCACCGCGGGCCCGTGCACGTCATCGTCGGCTCCGAGGACCCGCTCACCACCGAGGGGCGGGCCGTGCTGGACGCGCTTCCGCAGGTCACGGTGACGGTCATCGACGGCGCGGGCCATCACCCCCAGCTCACCCATCGGGAGGACGTGGTCCGGGCCGTCGACGGCGCGTGAGCGGCCGGCCGCCGGCGGACCCTTGTCCGTGCGGGGACGCGGCGGCACGATGGCAGATACCGGCCAATCGCTTGTTCGGGGCGAGACGCCGATCTAGACATAAGTCTCAAAGTGGGGTGCGAGCGCCGCGAGGAGTGACCCCGATGGATGATCTGGTGATCAGGAACGCCCGGGTCGTGGACGGCACCGGCGCACCCCCCTACCCCGCCGACGTCGCCGTCACCGGCGACCGCATCACCGCCGTCGGCCCCGGCGCCGGGCCCGGCCGCCGCACGGTCGACGCGGACGGCGCGCTGCTCACCCCCGGGTTCGTGGACATCCACACCCACTACGACGGGCAGGCCACCTGGGACCCGATCCTCGCGCCGTCGTCCTGGCACGGGGTCACCACGGCGGTCATGGGCAACTGCGGCGTCGGGTTCGCGCCCGCCCGGCCCGACCGGCACGCCTGGCTGATCGGGCTGATGGAGGGCGTCGAGGACATCCCCGGCAGCGCGCTCGCCGAGGGCATCACCTGGGAGTGGGAGAGCTTCCCGGAGTTCCTCGACGCGCTGGACCGGACGCCCCGCACCATGGACCTCGGCACGCAGGTCCCGCACGGCGCCGTCCGCGCGTACGTGATGGGCGAGCGCGGCGCCCGCAACGAGCCCGCCACCGCCGACGACATCGCCGCGATGAAGGCGATCGTCAAGGAGGGCGTGGCCGCCGGGGCGCTCGGCTTCTCCACCTCCCGCACGCTCGCCCACCGCGCGATCGACGGCGAGCCGGTGCCCGGCACGTACGCGGCCGAGGAGGAGCTGTTCGGGATCGGCGAGGCGCTCCGCGAGCTGGACTCCGGGGTCTACGAGATCGCCCCCGTGGGCGCGGCCGGCGAGGACGTCAACGCCCCGCCGGACGAGGTCCGGTGGATGCGGCGGCTGGCGGAGGCGACCGGCCGCCCGGTGTCGTTCGCGCTGCTCCAGGTCGACGCCGCGCCGGACCTGTGGCGCGAGCTGATGCGGCTGTCCGCCGGCACCGACGCGCGGCTGTACCCGCAGGTGGCGGGGCGGCCGTTCGGGATGCTGATCGGGCTGGAGACGCTGCACGCGTTCGGCGACCATCCGACGTACGTGTCGGAGCTGGCGCTGCTGCCGCTGCCCGAGCGGGTGAGGCGGATGCGCGACCCGGACGTCCGCGCGCGGATCCTCGCCGAGCGCCCGCCGCAGGAGGACCTGCTCGCCGCCATGGTCCGCGGCTGCCTGGACCGGCTGTTCCCGCTGGGCGGCGACCGTCCCGACTACGAGCCCGCGCCGGACGAGTCGGTGGCGGCCCGCGCGGCGGCGACCGGCCGCGACCCGCTGGAGATGCTGTACGACCTGCTGCTGGAGGACGACGGCCGCAACCTGCTCCTGCTGCCGCTGCTGAACTACTCCGAGCGCAGCCTCGACCCCGTCCGCGAGATGCTCACCCATCCGCGCGCGGTGCTCGGGCTCGGCGACGGCGGCGCGCACTGCGGCTTCATCTGCGACGCGTCGCTGCCCACGACCATGCTGAGCCACTGGGCGCGGGACCGGCGGCGCGGCGAGAAGCTGCCGCTGGAGCACGTCGTGCGGCTGATGACCCGCGACACGGCCCGGCTGTACGGGCTGGAGGACCGGGGCGTCATCGCCCCGGGCAAGAAGGCCGACCTCAACCTCATCGACTTCGACCGCGTCGCGAACCGCCGCCCGGAGATGCGGTACGACCTGCCCGCGGGCGGGCGGCGGCTGGTGCAGCGGGCCGACGGGTACCTCGCGACGTTCGTCTCCGGGACGCAGGTCTTCGCGGACGGCGAGCACACCGGCGAGCTGCCGGGACGGCTGGTCCGGGGAGCGCGTTCGTGACGCGCCGCTTCAACCTGGCGGACCTCTTCGAGGTGGTCGCCGGCGCCTGCCCGGACCGCACCGCGCTCGTCGCCGGACCCGTCCGGTCGACGTACGCCGAGCTGGACGCCCGCGCGAACCGCGTCGCGCACCATCTCGCCGGCGCGGGCGTGCGGCCGGGCGACCACGTCGGGATCCTCGCCTACAACCGGGCCGAATGGGTCGAGACGATGCTCGGCTGCTTCAAGCTCCGCGCCGCCCCCGTCAACGTCAACTACCGGTACGTCGCGGGCGAGCTGGCGCACCTGCTCGGCGACGCGGGCTGCGTCGCGCTGGTCGCCGAGCGGTCCCTGCTCGGCGGCGTCGACCGCGACCGGCTGCCGCGGCTGCGGCACACCGTCGCCATCGACGACGGCTCCCCTGCCGAGGCGGCCGCCGACGCCGAGTACGAGAAGGCGCTGGCCGCCGCGTCCCCGGACGGGGGGTTCGGGCCGCGCTCGCCCGACGACCCCTACCTGCTCTACACCGGCGGCACCACCGGCCTGCCCAAGGGCGTCCTGTGGAGGTCGGAGGACCTGTTCTTCGCGGCCCTGGGCGGCGGCGCGTACGGCGGCGGCTCCGTCCTCGCGTCCCCCGAGGAGCTGGCCGGATGCGCGGAGCGGGAGCCGCTGCGCGTCCAGGTGCACGCGCCGCTGATGCACGGCGGCGGCCAGTGGATGACGCTGATCGCCCTCACCACGGGCGGCACGGCGATCCTGTGGACCGGACGGCACTTCGACGCGCGGGCCGCGCTGGAGCTCGCCGCGCGCGAGCGCAGCCAGGTGTTCATGCTGGTCGGCAACGGGATGGCCGGGCCCGTCGCGGACGAGCTGGCCACCGGCGCGCACCCGGACCTGGAGATCTTCGGGTTCGGGTCGGGCGGCGCGCCGCTGTCGTCCGGCGTGAGGGAGCGGCTGCGGGCCGCGCTGCCGGACGTCTACATCTCCGACAACCTCGGCGGCACCGAGACCGGCGCGATGGGCGTCAGCGTGGGCGACGGCCGCTTCCAGCTCGCCCCCGGGTTCGCGGTCCTCGGCGACGACCTGCGCCCGGTGCCGCCCGGCGCCGAGGGGCTGGTGGCCCGCACCGGCCACATCCCCCTCGCGTACTGGGGCGACGAGGCGAAGACCGCGGCGACGTTCGTCCGCGACCCGGACGGCAGGCGGTGGGCGCTGCAGGGCGACCACGCGCGCGTCGAGGACGACGGCACGGTCACGCTGCTCGGCCGCGGGTCGCTGGTCATCAACACCGGCGGCGAGAAGGTGTTCGCGGAGGAGGTCGAGACGGTCCTGCGCGGCCACCCGTCCGTCGCGGACGCCGTGGTCGTGGGCGCCGCCGACCCGAGGTTCGGCCACCGCGTCGCCGCCGTCGTGACCTGGGCGGACGGGACGCCCGCCGGAGACGAGGCGCGCACCGGCGAGGAGGCGCTCACCGCGCACTGCCGGGAGCGGCTCGCGGGCTACAAGGTGCCGCGCGTCTACCGCTTCGTGGACGCCGTGCGGCGCACGCCCGTCGGCAAGCCCGACTACGCCTGGGCCCGCGCCGTCGTCTCGTCCTGAGCCCGCCCGGGATCGCGGGCGCGGCGCCGGATCAGACGCTGCGCAGGACCGAGACGACGATGCCGAGGATGACGGCGCGGTCGCCGTCGATGACGTCGTACGCGGGGTTGCGGGGTTCGAGGAGGACGTGCCCGCCGCGGCGCCGGTAGACCTTCACGGTGGCCTCGCCGTCGATCATCGCGGCGACGATCTGCCCCGAGTGCGCCTCGGGCTGCTGCCGGACCACGACGGTGTCGCCGTCGCAGATCGCGGCCTCGATCATCGAGTCGCCGCGCACCCGCAGCGCGAAGACGGTGCCCCGCCCGACGAGCTCGCGGGGCAGCGCAAGCATGCCGTCGGCGTGCTGCTCGGCGGTGATGGGCACGCCGGCGGCGATGTCGCCGACGACCGGGACGGGCACCGAGTCCCCTGCGGGCGCCTCGTCCGGGGCGTCCCGCAGGAAGGACCGCACGTCGATCGGGCGGGCGACGGCGGCGCCCCGGCGCAGGAAGCCCTTGTCCTCCAGGCTGGCGAGATGCCGCGACACCGACGACGATGACCGCAGGCCGACGGCGTCGCCGATCTGCCGCGTGCTCGGCGGGTAGCCGTACCGGACGACCCAGTCCCGGATCGTGGCCAGGATCCGCTGCTGGCGCGGCGGGAGGGCGGAGACGTCCAGGCCCTCGAACGCATCATGATCGTGATAGGCGGCCACCCGCGGAATTGTAGAGGTCCCTCGGCCCCGCGCGGGCGGAGGCGCGGGCGGCGCCGCTCGCCGGGTGGCAGTGAAATGCTCGGCCGCCGCCGGACATGTGGTGGTCGTCCGGTCCGCACGGCGAGAGGAAACTTACGTGTCCGCCACCTCGGAACCACCCCCGCCCGACGAACGGCGGCGCCGCTTCGAGCACGTCTACGCGGCCCACCGCGCCGGGATCCTCGGCTACGCGCTGCGCCGCACGGCCGATCCGCAGGACGCGGCGGACGTGCTCGCCGAGACGTTCCTGGTCGCCTGGCGGCGGCTGGACGACGTGCCGCGCGGCGACGCGGCCCGGCTGTGGCTGTACGGCGTCGCCCGCCGCGTGCTGGCGAACCACCACCGGGGCGAGCGCCGCCGGTCGGCGCTGGTCGGCGACCTGGCGGGGCGGCTGCGCAGCGATCTCGCGGCGCACCGCGTGCCGCCGCGGGACGGGGAGCTCGCCGCGATCGCGGCGGCGTTCGGCGAGCTGTCCGAGGGCGACCGGGAGCTGCTGTCGCTGGTCGGCTGGGAGGGCCTGGACCACGGCGAGATCGCCGCGGTGCTCGGGTGCTCCCGCAACGCGGTGCGGATCCGGCTGCACCGGGCCCGCCGCCGGTTCGCCCGCGCCCTGGACCGGCAGGGTGCCCAGGCCCCGAACGCCCACGCCATGCCCGCAGCGGTCATCAACGGAGAACGCGCATGAACCACGACATCGACCCGCTCATCGGCCGCCTCGCCCCCGTCACCGACGCCCGCGCCGCCGAGCTGCTCACCGACGAGACGGCCGCCGACCTGGCCGGACGCATCCTCGCCGCACCCGCCGAAGCCGCCGGCCCCGCCGCCGCGGACCCGGTCCCCGCCAAGCCCCGGGCGCGCCGGCGGCTCGCCATCGGGCTTCCGCTACTCGCCACCGGAGTCGCCGCGGCCGCGGTCGCCGCGATGCTCGTCACGCAGTCCGGGGGCTCCGGCGATCCCGGGCGCGACCCCGTACGGTCCGCGCCGCCCACGAGCTCGCACGGGCGGGTGCAGCTGGCCGCCGCGCTCAGCTTCACCCGCAAGGGCGGCTACATCGACGTGCGGATCCGCGACCCCTACGCCGACCCCGCGCGCTACAAGCAGGAGTTCGCCGCGCACGGGCTGCACGTCGGCCTGAGCCTGGTGCCCGTCTCGCCCTCGATCGTGGGCACCGTCGTGATGGAGGACACCAGCGAGGGGACGCGCCCCGGCGACGTCACCGAGATCCGCGTCAAGGGCGCCTGCGAGGTCGCGAGCGGCGGGGACGACTGCACGGTGGGGGTGCGGATCCGGAAGGGCTACACAGGCACCGCCACGATCGTCTTCGGGCGCGCGGCCCGGCACGGTGAGCAGTACCAGAGCACCGCCCAGGCGACCGCGCGCGGCGAGGCCATGCACGGGATGGCGTACCGGGGGCGGCACCTGTCGGAGGTGCTGGCCGCGCTGGCGAAGCGGAAGGTCACCGTCCCCGAGTACCGGGTGATGGTGGGCAACGAGAGCCAGGTCCGCTACCCGGGGCAGGTTCCGGGGAACTGGTACGTGCACGACGCCGTCCCGTGGGCGGACGGCCAGGTGATGCTGTTCGTCGGCCCCAAGCCGACCGAGGACGCGGGATCGGGCGCGCCGCCGGCCGCGTCGCCGACGCCGACCGCCGCCCCCGGTTCGCCGTCCGCGCCCTGACCGACCGCCGTTCCGTGGCCCGCGAGGGCCGGCGGCGCGGGGCGGCGGGGCACCGGCTGGATGCCGGTGCCCCGCCGCGCGGGGAGGGGCCCGTCAGGAGAGGACGATGTCCCGGTAGTAGTGGCGGAGGATCGCCCGGAAGTCCGAGCCGGCGTTCGCCATGTCGCGCGAGCCGTACTGCGACATCCAGTTCCCGTCCACCCACGCGCCGCAGGCGGTCGTGGTGGAGCAGTAGTGCGCGATCAGGATGTTGCCGCTGCGGGTCATCCGGGTCGACCACGTGCGGTCGACGGCGGCGGACGTCGACGACACCGCCGAGGACGGCCGGTACACCTGGTCACCGGTGTCGTCGCGGACGTCGTAGCACGCGCCGCCCGAGGTCTTGCGGGTCGAGTGCAGCGCCCAGTACCAGGCGTAGCTCTTGACGGCCATAGCCCCCGCGTCCAGCGAGGCGCTCGGCCAGCTCGAGATCCACTCGTTCGGAAGGACGTTCTTGACGTAGGTCTTGAAGTCGACGCGGTCCACCCGGCCCAGGCCGACCCGGTACACCAGGATCGAGGACGGCAGCGTCGTGTTGGACCCGTCGGTCTTGCATCCGCTGGGCTGCGACGCGAGGAGCTGGTGGGAGGCGTTGTTGTTCTTCAGCGTCGCGTTGAGGTTGCCTTTCGCGCCGGCCGCGAAGTCCTGGTAGGAGCCGGCGTAATTGCTGTTGTAGTAGACCCGCACCGTGTAGCTCGTGCGGTTCCACACCGACGCCGCGTTGTTCTTCACGCAGACGCCCTGGCCGTTCCCGGCGCCCTTGAATTCGTAGCAGGTCGGCTGGGTCGTCCCGTAGTCGTCGAGGGAGCCGGTGAAGTCGGAGACCGAGCCGGCCTCGTCGCTGTTGAAGTAGTAGCAGAACTCGCCGCTGTCGCAGACCCCGTCACGGGACGCCGCGGACGCCGGTCCGGCCACCACCACGACGCCCGCCAGCACCGTCACCACGGCGGCGAGGACGCCCATCACCCTTGTGCGGATCGCCATTCCCAGCCGCCTCTCAGAAGTGGAGCATCCACTGGAAGTCGGCCTGGGCGCTGCTCACGTGCACGTGCGAGCGGGTGCCGTACGCGAGCGGGTTGTTCCAGTTGTACTCCTCGACGTCGAACGAGCCGTCGGAGTAGACCCGGTTGACGTAGGCGACGTGGCCGACCTTGTGCACGTCGTTGACGGCGATCGCGCCGACCGACGGCGTCGTGTTGACCGTCACGCCGACCCTGCGGGCGGCGTCGTCCCAGGTGCCCGCGTTGCCCCAGGTGGTCTTCCACGAGTTGCTGAAGCTCGGGACGCCGAGCCGGCTGGCGATCCGCCACGCCGCGAAGGCGGTGCAGTTGTTCTGCGCGAATCCGCGCGCGTTCCCGTCGTAGTCGTTGCGCGGCGTCTGCCCCGACCCGTCGAGGATCTGGTGGGAGGCGTTGTTGTTCTTCAGCGTGGCGTTGAGGTTGCCCTTCGCGCCGGCCGCGAAGTCCTGGGACGAGCCGCCGTAATTGCTGTTGTAGTAGACCCGCACCGTGTGGCCGGTGCGGTTCCACACCGACGCCGCGTTGTTCTTCACGCAGACGCCCTGGCCGTTCCCCGGGCCCTTGAACTCGTAGCAGGAGGGCTGGGTGGTGCCGTAGTCGCCGATCGAGGTGGTGAAGTCGGAGATCGAACCGGCCTCGTCGCTGTTGTAGTAGTAGCAGAACTCACCGCTGTCGCAGACGCCGTCGCGGGCCGCCGCGAACGCGGGCGAACCGGAGGCCACGAGGGGCGCGGTGAGGGCCAGCGCTGCGCCGGCGAAGGTCAGGGTCCTCTTCAGGTGCGGCATTGGTCTCCTCTTTCGATAGGGGGTGCGGAGATGCCTCGGAAACCCGGTCAGTGGGTGCGCTGGTACTCCTCCCAGGTGTGGATGGGGACGCGGGGCCCGTCGTCCGCGCCCCGGTCGGCCAGGCCGTTGAGGCCGAGGTAGTAGTCGCCCGTCTGGTGCTGGGCCTGGCTGGACAGATCGGTGTCGTTGATCGCCGCGGCGTGGATGTGCCAGGGCCAGTCGCCCTGGTTCGGGTTGCGGACCCAGGCCGCGAAGCCCACCTGGCGCAGCGCGCGCGCCACGGACGTGCGGGTGGCGGCGGACATCCCGGTGACGCTGATGTCGACGACGCCGCCGCCGTCGTGGGTGCCGGCGGACGAGGGGTCGCCGCCCGGGTTGTAGGAGCCCTGCGACAGGACGAGCGTGAAGCCGAGCAGCCGCTCGGCCTCGGCGAGCATCGCCTGGGTGCGGGCGTCGACGGTGTATCCGTCGCGCTGGACCTTGGCGCCCGGCCCGATCTTCTTGGTGACGGTGTAGCGGTTCTCCCCGAGCGCGGCGAGCGACGTCGCGCCGGGCAGCCCGTTGGCGGCCAGGCCGCTGTATCCGAGGGAGCGCTGGTAGGCCGCGTACGCCGCGATGGTCTCGGTGCCGAAGTAGCCGTCCACCCAGCGGGCGTCCAGGAGGTGCCGCGCCTGCAGCGCCTGCTCGACGGCGAGGACGGACTCCTTCGCGCCCGGGGTCAGCGTGTCGTCGGCGCGCCGCGGGTCGATCTGCGCGGCGAGGACGGTGGCCTCCATGTCGACGGCGGGCAGGGCGGCGGGCGCGGCGTGCGGTGCGGCCGACGCCTGCACCGCCCCCGCCGCCAGGCCGCCCGTTACCGCGAAGGTCGCGAGCAGCCCCGTGATGGCGGCCCGGGTCCTCGTCAGCTTCATGCGGTGCGTCCTTCCGTGCGGTCGGATTGCCTCGTGGTCCCTCGTTGCTACCGGCCGCATTGATTGATCGACACACCTGCCGGAAGGGATCAATCAGCCCCGGACATCGGGGCCGTCAGGGTCTGCCGGAACGCCGCGGTCGCCCGCTGTACGGGCAGGTCAGAGGAGGCGCGCGCGGCACCGGGACGGCCGGGCGGCCTTATCGGCATCGCGTCGTTCGGCGGGGGGGGGCGCCCACCGCCGGGCACCGCGAACGAAGGCGCGGACAGGGAGCGCGCGGCGGCCGGGCCGGTCAGGAGGCGCTGGGGTACTTGCAGGCGGCCTCGCGCGCCGACGCGTCGACCGTCGTGGACGGCGACGCCAGCGACGCCGCGGTGCGGGGGCCGGGCAGCCTCAGCGACGCGAGGACCGCCGCCTCGCCCGGGGCGCCGCCGCCGAAGCAGGCGACCGCCGCCACGGGGACGCGGTCGCCGGCGTGGACGGGCGCCGGGAGCCGGTCGGGCCGCCAGGTGACCGACAGGCTGGACGCGGACTCGCCGATCAGCCCGATCTGGTGCCACAGGCGGAGCTCCGGGCTGGCCGGGTCGCCCGCGTAGTAGGCGGCGAATCCCACGATCTGCACGTTCGGGCCGGTCGCGGTGAGGACGACCCGGGAGTCCCGCGAGGGCGCGCCGATGGCCTTCAGCGACAGCCTTCTCGGCACCGGCCGCGCCGCCGCGCACCCGGACGGGGCGAGGTGCGTGGGCGGGTTCCCGTGCACGACGGCCGAGGCGACGACGTGGCCGTCCGGGAGGATGAACCAGCGGCTGTCCGGGATGCCCGCGGTCCGGTCGGTGACCTTGTCGCCGATGCAGAAGCCGGTGAACCCGATCACGCATCCCGGCGCGTACGTCGCCACCGTCGGCCGGTCGAGGGCGGCGCCGGACCGGACGTGCGCCCCCTCGCCGTACGCGGTGGCGGTGAACTTCGGGTTCTTCGCCGGGGCCGGGCAGCCGCCCGCGTCCGCGCGGCCGCCGCCCTGCCCGCCGACGGTCAGCCCGACGGCGAAGAAGCCGGCCGCGAGAAGGCACGCGGCGGTGGCGGCGGCGACGGTCCGCCTGGTCCTGCCGCCGCTCGCGGCCGGGCCGATGACGATCGAATGGAATTCCCGGGGCACCGGCGCCGGTTCGTTCGGCACTTCCGCGTGCAGGAACTCCCGCTTGACGACGGCCTCTCCGCCGGCGTCATGTTCCGCCGCGGCGGCGTTCTCGCCCGCCGCGCCCGCGTTCTCTTCCGGCGGGCACGGATCCGCCTCGTAGGGCGCCCGCACGGCGCCGTGGACTTCTTTCCAGCGGCGCTCCCACTCCTCCGTATCGCCGCCGCATGCGCCGACAAAGGCGAGCGCGACCGATAACGTCGGTAAACGGACGCCACTGGCGGCTTCCGACAACGTTGATGCACTGTATCCGGCGATTTGCGCCAATTGCCGGTACGTCGGTTCGCCGGCGGACACCCGCAGCGCGCGAAGATCGTGCGCGAACGACTCCAGCGGGCCTGCCGCCGGGTCCAGCGGGCGTTCACGACGAGCCATGCGACCGTCCAGCCATGGGCGCCCGCGCGCCCGCGCGCCCGCGCGCCCGCGCGCCCGCGCGCGTGCGGGCGGCGTCGGACGAGCGCCGGTCCTTTCGGCGACCGAGTGCAGCGGTCAACGTACCGGCCTTACCCGGGAAACCGCGGGAACTCGCGGCTTAACAGGCCGGCAACAACCGGTTTCGGAATGGTAGGCGGGTCGTTCTGCGCTTCGTCAGCCATTGCGGGAGCCCATGGTCAAAGTGCGTTGCGATCGACGTGCCTCGGCAATCGCCACGATCTCAGCTCACCATTGACCTCCGCCATCACGCGTCACCAAGTGCGATCGTCATCAAAGTAGAACCGGTGCGACGATCTGTCCAGACCTCCTCCGAGTGGCGCCTTCCCGTGCGGTGCCTTCCGTACAGCGGTCGCCGCGGGCAGAGCCCGCGGGGACCCCCGCCCGGGGGGGGTGCTGGCCCGCCGGGGGGGGGGGGCCGGCCGGGGGGCACACCGGCGCGCCCGCCGCCGCGGCGGGGCGGGCCCGCATCGCGAGGCGGGCGGGCAGCGCCGTGGCCGCCGCCGCGAGGAGCGCGCCCCAGGCGATGACGCCGAGGTGCGCCAGCGGCGGGACGGACGGCCCGCCGCCGGTCATGCCGCGCCCGAAAGCGGTGAGCGTCGCGAGCGCGATCGCGGTGCCGAGGACGCCGGCGATCAGCACGACCGCGAGGGTCTCCCCGCCGAGCATCCGCATGATCTGCCGGCGAGTGGCGCCGGAGAGCCGCAACACGGCGAGCTCGCGGGCCCGGTCGGCGGTCGACATCGCCAGCGTGTTGACGACGGCGATCGCGGTGAACGCGATGATCAGGCTCATCGCGATGTAGTTGACCTCGGCGTTCGCGGAGGCCGTGTCCTCGGCGAGGGACGCGGCGCTGACGGTCGGGACGCCCTTCGGCGGCGTGCCCGCGATGAGGACGGTGCCGCGCGGGTCGTCCACGTGCGCGGCGAGGAGGTCGTGGGACACGGTGAGGTCGCCGAAGCCGAGCCCGCGCCCGTACACGGCGACGACCTTCAGCGCGGCGGGCGTGCCGTCGCCGAGCGTGAGGCGGAGCGTGTCGCCGGGGGCGACGTGCAGCCGGGACGCCGCGGTCGTGCTGACCGCGACGGACGAGGCGTCCAGGGCCTTGATGTCGCCCTTGCGGACGTCGAGGTCCAGGGTCCTGTCGAGCCCGGCGGTGGTGACGCCTTGGACGCCGTAGTTCTCCAGCCCGACCCGGACGGTGCTGCGCACGACCTCGGTCACGGCGGTGACGCCGGGCGCGCGGCGGATCCGCTCCGCGTCGCCGTGCGGGATCTTCGGGCCGGCGACGTGCGCGGCGAGAGTGCCGTCGGTCGCCTGGCGGACCGCGGCGTGACCCGTGGTGGTCTGCGCGAACAGGATCGTCGCGGTGAGCCCGGTCATCAGGGTCAGCGGCGTGATCACGGACGCGAGGCGCCGCGCGCCCGCACCGAGGTTCGCGGCGGCGAGGTGCCCGCCGACCGGGAACGCGCGCAGCGGGACGGCGAGCACCGCGACGGCCGCGCGGGCGATGACGGGGCCGAGCAGCGCGACCGCGACCGTCCAGGCGAGCGCGGTCAGCATCGTGACGGGGCTCGCCGCGGCCTCGGTGTGCAGGCCCGCGAGGACGGCCGTCAGCACGGCGGCGCCCGCCAGGACCAGCAGCCCGGCGGCGGTGCGGACGGCACCGAGCCGGGCGGGGGCCAGCGCCGCGTCCCCGAGCGCCTCCACCGGGCGGATCCGCGCCGTCCGCCGCGCGGCGATCCGGGCCGCCGCGACGGCCGCGACGATCGCCGCCACCGCCGCCGCGGCCGGCGGGAACGGGCTGACGACGAGGTCGAGGTTCGGGGGCAGGGCGCCGAGGCCGCGGAACCGGTCGCGCAGCCAGAACGCCAGCGGCAGCCCGGCGGCGGCGCCGAGCGGCCCGGCGGCGAGGCCGATGAGCAGCGCCTCCCGCCCGATCATCCGGCGGACCTGCCGGGGCGTCGCGGCGACGGCGCGCAGCAGCGCGATCTCCCGCTGCCGCTGCTGCACCGAGAGCGCGAACGTGCCGGACACGACGAGGATCGCGACGAGCAGGGCCGTCCCGCCGAGCGCGCCGCCCATGCTGATCAGCTTGACGCGGGAGCGCTCGGCGCCGGGGAACTCGGCCCGGCCGCGGTCCGCGCCCGTGTGGACGGTGGCGCGGGTGCCGCGCAGCGCGCCGGCGATCGCGGCCTTGGAGCCGGTCGCGCCGATCGCGGTGACCATGCCGGGGTGCCCGGCCAGCCGGCGCGCCTCGGCGGTGCTGAAGAAGATCGCCGCCTGGTCCTTGAGGGCCTGCCGCGTCACGCCGGTCACCCGGTAGGTCCCGGGTTCGGCGGACGCGACCCGCACCCGCGACCCGGCGTGCAGGCCGTTCGCGCGGGCCGTCGCCGCGTCGACCACGATCTCGCCGGGGGCGGCGGGCGCCCGGCCCTCCCGCAGCGTGAACGGGGTCAGCGCGGCCGACTCCCAGCCGTGCCCCCACGACTCGTCCGGCGCGGCGCCGATCTCGGCGGGGAACGCCACCTCGGTGACAACACCGCGGGCGCCCGCGGCGCGGACCTTGTCGGCGGCCGAGGCGGGCAGCCACGCCCGCTCGGCGATCGCCTTGGCCTTGTGCTTGACCTTGCCCTTCTTCTTGATCTTCGTCTGGTGGACGAACTGGTCGCCGGTCACGACGACCGGCGCACCGGCGTACCGCTCCGGCGCGACCGAGCCGCGCAGCCCGGTGTCCAGCAGGACCCCGCACGCGCACACCAGCGCCGCCGCGCACAGCAGCGCGGCGAACGCCCCCGCGAACCCCGCCTTGCGGTGCCGCACCGTGGAAAGGACGATCCCGAGCATCACTTCCACGCCCCCAGCCGGGTCATGCGGGCCGCCACCTTGTCGCTGGACGGCGCGTCCATCGCGTCGGCGATCCGGCCGTCCGCGAGGAACAGCACCGTGTCCGCGTAGGACGCGGCGACCGGGTCGTGGGTCACCATCACGACCGTCTGCCCCATGGCGTCGACGGTCTCGCGCAGCAGCGTCAGGACGTCCCGGGCCGTCATCGTGTCGAGCGCGCCGGTCGGCTCGTCGCCGAACACCACCTCCGGACGGGTCACGAGCGCGCGCGCTATGGCGACGCGCTGCTGCTGCCCGCCGGACAACTGCGCCGGACGGTGCCCGGTGCGTTCGCTCAGGCCGACTCTCGCGACGACCTCGTCCAGCCACTTCCGGTCGACCCGCGCGCGGGCGAGCCGCAGCGGCAGGGTGATGTTCTGCTCGACCGTCAGCGACGACACCAGGTTGAACGCCTGGAACACGAAACCGACCCGCTGCCTGCGCAGCTCCGTCAGCTTCGTCTCGTTCATGGACGACAGCTCGGTGTCGCCCAGCCGGACGCTGCCGGACGTCGGGGTGTCCAGGCCCGCGGCACAGTGCAGGAACGTGCTCTTCCCCGATCCCGACGGGCCCATCACGGCGGTGAACCGGCCGCGCGGGATGCCCGTGGACACCTCGCGCAGCGCCGCCACCGCGCCCCTCCCCTTGCCGTACACCTTGCTGACCGCGTCCATCCGCACCGCTTCGTTCATGAGCACAAGTCTTCTGACCTGCGGCTTCACGGGCCAGAGAGCAGATCACCGGTCCCATGTGATCTCGTCATGGTCCGGCCCGTGACGCGGTCACTGGTAGACATGAGCCGTGATCAACGTGCTCCTCGCGGACGACCACCACGTGGTGCGCAGCGCGCTGGCGGCCCTGCTGTCGCTGGAACCGGACCTGACCGTGGTGGCCGAGGTCGAGCGCGGCGACGAGGTCCTCGCCGCGGCCCGCGCCGCCCGCCCGGACGTCGCCGTGCTGGACGTCGACATGCCCGGCCTGGACGGCCTCGCGGCCGCCGCCGCCCTGCACGACGCCCTCCCCGATGTCGCCGTGATGATCCTCACCGGCCACGGCAAGCCCGGCCACCTGCGCCGCGCCCTCGCCGCGAACGTCCGCGGCTTCCTGCTGAAGACCGCGCCGCCGGACGAGCTCGCCGCCGGGATCCGCAAGGTCGCCGCGGGCGAGCGCGTCCTCGACCCCCAGCTCGCCCTCACCGCCTGGGACCTCGCCGACAACCCGCTCACCCCGCGCGAGACGGACGTGCTGCGGCTGGCCGCCGAGGGCGCCGAGGCACCGGAGATCGCCGCGCGGCTGCACCTGTCGGCGGGGACGGTCCGCAACTATCTGACCGCCGTCGTCACCAAGCTCAACGCCCGCAACCGCACCGACGCGGCCCGCATCGCGCGGGAGGCCGGCTGGCTCTAGCCGGCCTCCTCTTCGGGCCGGCTCTGGCCGACGACCGCCTCCACCCGGAAGCCGCCCTTGCCGTCGGCGCGCGCGCTGAGCGTCCCTCCGGCCGACGCCAGGCGCGTGGTCAGGTTCCCGATCCCCGACCCGGGCGCCGTACGCGGCGCCGCCGGATCCAGCCCGTCGTTCTCCACGACCAGCCGGATTACAGCGTCCTCCTGCGCGGTCGTGATGACGCAACGCGTCGCAGCGCTGTGCCGGAGGATGTTGGTCACGGCCTCGCGCAGCACCGTGCCGAGCACCGCGGACGTCCCGTCCGGCACCTCGCCGTGCGCGAGGTCCATCTCGACCTCGACGCCCGCCGCCGTCAGCACCGACCGCGCGGAACGCGCCTCGCCGTCCAGCGACAGCCCGGCCTCGCCGCCGGTGGCCGCCTCCAGGTCCTTCCCGGCCCGCTCCGCCATCGCGACGACCTCTTCCAGCTCCGCCCGCGCGCGCTTCGGATCGACGTCCGCGAGCCGCCGCGCCAGCTCGCACTTCAGCAGGATCGCCGCGAGGCTGTGCCCCAGCAGGTCGTGCAGGTCGCGCGCCGCGCGCAGCCGCTCCTGGACGGTCGCCGCCCGCGCCAGCTCCTCCCCGGCCGCCCGCAGGTCCCGGACGAGCCGCGCCAACCGGACGAGCCCGTACACGACGAGGCCCGTGACCAGCGTGCTGACCACATAGTTCGTTATGGCCGCGGGCCCGAGCCGCAGGGCCCACGCGCCCGCCCCGACCGCCGCCATCACCCCGGCCACCAGCGGGACCGCGACCCGGCGCGGCAGGCCCACCAGCAGCGTCCCGACCAGGAAGCCCGCGACGCCCAGCCACGCCTTCCCGAGGAGCGGCACGGGCGCGAAGCTCAGCACCGCCAGGCACGGCGCCCACGCCCTCGGCCGCCCGGTGCTCGTCCAGAACAGCTGCACCGCGCCGATGAGGACGAGCAGCGCCACCGCGACCGGCCACTCCGGCCCCCACGGGACCTGGAGCAGCCCCTTGACGGAGAACCCCGCCAGCACCGCCGCCAGCAGCCCCACCGACAGCCGGTAGGCCGCCCGGTCCGGCAGGCTCACCGGCCGCTCGCCCGCCGCCACCGACACCTCGACCGCGAACCTGCCGTCCTCCCCGAGCCCGGTGGCGAAGGCGCCGCCCGCGGCCCGCACCCGCCGCGCCGCGTCCTCCAGCCCCTCCTCGCCCAGCTCCGCCGTCCGGACGCCGTCGTTCACGACGCGCAGCCGCACGGACCCGTCCGCCTCCGAGGTCTCGATGACGCAGGTCCGCGCCGTCCCGACGCGCACGACGTCCGTGACCGCCTCGCGCAGCGCCATCGCCAGCAGCGCCCCGGCCGGGCCGAGGGGCTCGCTGTGGTCCGTCCGCACGTCCGCTTCGACGCCCGCGGACTCCAGCAGAGCGCGCGCCGCCGACGCTTCGGGCGCCAGCGACATGCTGCGGAAGTCCGCCGCCGCGGCCCGCGCCTCGTTCAGCGACCTCCGCGCGACGTCCAGCACGTCCGCGATCGCCTCGGGCCGCTCCAGCGCCCGGCGGCTCCCCTCGGAGATCTCCCGCAGCCCGTCCCCGAGCCCGCGGTTCAGCTCCGCCGCGATCCGCAGCCGCTCCCGCGCCACCGCCGCCAGCGTCACCGGCAGCCGCGCCGCCGCGGTGTCGTCCGCCCGGTCCGCCAGCCGCACCAGCCCGTAGACGACCAGCCCGGTGAGCAGGCAGCTGATCGTGACGTCGGCGCCGCCGAGGACCGCCGCGCTCCCGACGACCGCCGCCGCGAGGGGCCACGCGCCCGCCAGCAGCAGCGAACCCGCCGCGAACCCGAGGACGCCCGCGGACGTGCCGAACGCCAGCACGCCCGCGTAGGCCGCCGCCGCCTGGACGGGGATCCCCCAGCGCCACCGGCCGTCCCGCGACACGACCCGCACGACCTGGACGGCGAGGACGACCGCCACCAGGGCGATCGCCGCCGCCACCCGGACGGCCCCCTCGGTCCGCGCCGGGGCCGCCAGCACGTACACCCCCGCGAACGAGGCCAGCACGGCCCCGACGGTCAGCCGCGCCCGCCCCGGCGAACGCCCTCTCACGATCCCGGACACACCCCTACATACTCCGCGTGCCACGATCCTGCCACGCGGCGGGACCGCCGCCCGCCGCGCGGTGCGGCCGGTGAGATGCGGCGGGCGAGGTGCGGGGCACGGCGGGCGACGTGCGGGGTCAGTCCCAGCGGGTCCCGGCGGGCACCCGGAAGGTGGTGTTGATCCGGTTGAAGAAGTTGGTGACCGCCACCATCAGCACCAGCGACCCGAGCTGCCGCTCGTCGAAGTGCCGCGCGGCCTCCGCCCAGATCTCGTCGGTGACGGCGCCGGGCCGGTCGGACAGCCGGGTCGCGGCCTCGGCGAGCGCCAGCGCGGCCCGCTCCGCCTCGTCGAACAGCGGGTTCTCGTACCAGGCCGCCACGCCCATCAGCTTCTCGTGCGCGATGCCCGCCTTGGCCGCGGCGGTGGCGCCCGCGTCGACGCAGGCGCTGCAGCCGTTGATCTGGCTCGCGCGCAGGTGCACCAGCTCCAGCGTCTCGCGCGGCACGCCGCCCGAGTACACCTCCTTGAAGAGAAGCTGCACCCCCTTCGTGATGTCGGGCTGGCTCTTCGCGTCGTGGATACGTGCCGTCATCGCTCCTCCTTGGAACGGTTCGTCGGTGGACGGCACTACGACGTCCGGACATCGCGGGAGGTAACGCCGGGCCCGGGGCGTTACCTCTGCGGCGCCCCGCGCGTCCTGGTAGTGACACCGCCCGCAGAGCGAGGAGGACCGTGACCGACGAGGACGCGCTCGCCGCCGAGTTCGAGGCCCACCGCCCCTACCTCCACGCGGTGGCGTTCCGCGTGCTCGGATCCCATTCCGACGCGGACGACGCCGTCCAGGAGGCGTGGCTGCGGCTCGCCCGCACCGGCGGCGGCGAGATCGCGGACCTGCGCGGCTGGCTCACCACGGTGACCGGCCGCATCTGCCTGGACGTCCTGCGCAGGCGCGGGACGCGGCGCGAGCAGCCCCTCGAACTGGACGTCGGCGCGCTCCCCCTCGACGCGGCCGCGGACGCGCGGATCGATCCCGAGGAGGAGGCGCTGCTCGCCGAGTCCGTGGGCCTCGCGCTCTACGTCGTCATGGACGCCCTGACCCCGGCGGAACGGGTGTCGTTCGTGCTCCACGACGTGTTCGAGGTCCCGTTCGACGCGATCGCCGGGGTCCTCGGCCGCAGCACCGCGGCCGCCAAGATGCTCGCCAGCCGGGCCCGCGGGCGGCTGCGGTCGGGCGCGCCCGCGCCCTCGTCCGGCTCCGGCGCCGCAGGCCGCGACGTCGTCGACGCGTTCCTGGCGGCGGCGGGCCGCGGCGACGTCGCCGGGCTGCTGTCCGTGCTCGCCCCGGACGTCGAGCTGCGCGCGCACGGCCCCGGCGGGAGCACCGTCGTGCGCGGCGCGGCCGAGGTCGCGGCGCAGGCGGCCAGGTTCGCGCGGCCGGGCGCGACGGGGCATCCGGCGCTCGTCGACGGCCGCCCCGGCGTCCTCATCACCGTCGGCGGACGGCCGGTCACGGTGCTGGCCTTCACGGTCGCGGACGGCGCCGTCACCGCGATCAGCGGGCTCACCGACCCCGCGCGGCTGGGCCGGATCGTCCCGTCCTGGGTCGCCTGACCCGCGCGGCGCTCGTCCATGGTCCGCGCACCTGACGCGGGCGACGAATCCGCGCCGCGCGGTTGTCACGCGGGGGCGTAGATCCGCGTTTTCCAAATAGATACTGTTGTTCTTATGAAACGCACGCGAAGGCACCGCATGCGGCGCCGCCTCACCGCGGCCGCCCTGGCGGCGTGCGCCGCCGTCGCCGCCCCCGCGCTCGCGACCGCCCCCGCCCGCGCGCAGACCGCCTACCCGGTGGGCGACCTCGCGACCTCGATCGGCAACTTCCTCTTCAGCCCCGACGCCGTCGCCGGGGCCAACGTCTGGTCCTGCCGGCCGTCCGCCGAGCACCCGTACCCCGTCGTGATCGTGCACGGCACCACGTCCAACCTCGGTTCCGCCGGCGCCATGATCGCGCCCACCCTCGCCAACGCGGGGTACTGCGTCTATGGGTTCAACTACGGTGAGACGTCCTCCAGCCTCGGCCGCGTCTACGGGCTCGGCGAGATCACCGCGTCGGCCCGCACCATGAGCGCGTTCGTCGACCGCGTGCTGACCGCCACCGGGGCCGCGAAGGTCGACGTGATCGGCGCGTCGCAGGGCGGGATGATGCCGAACTACTACATCAAGCGGCTCGGCGGCGCCGGCAAGGTCCGCACGATGATCGGGCTGTCGCCGACCAACCACGGCACCACCATGGGCGGCCTGGTCGACCTCGGCCGGACGCTGCACGTCCTCGGCCTCGTCAACGACGCCTACCGGTTCGCCGGCGCGCCCGCCTACCCCGAGCAAGAGGAGGGCTCCGACTTCCAGAAGGCGCTGTTCGCCGACGGCGACACCGTCCCCGGCGTCCGCTACCTGACGATCGCGACCTCGCACGACACGACCGTCACCCCGCTGGCGAACTCGTTCCTGCACGGCGGCGACTCGACGAACGTCCTGCTGCAGGACCTGTGCCCCGACGACCCGGTGAGCCACTCCGGGATGACGCTCGACGGCCCGGTCATGCAGATCGTCCTCGACGCCGTCGGCCCCCGCGAGCCGGGCTTCCGGCCGCGGTGCACCGGCTACGGCCCGAACATCTAGCCCGGCGCCCCGGCACCGGAGCGGGCCCTGTCAAGCAGCGGCGGCGGCTGTGCGCGGTACCCGCGGGGGACGCCCCTGTGGCGCCGAGGTGCCAAACGAAGAGTCGCGCATCATCAACGCAGAGTCATCGCGTCAGGAGGGATGCGCCGCTCTGCCCCGGCGGCGGCGCGTCCCCGAACACCCGCACACCGCGCCATGGGAGACCCCGATGCACGACACCGCGACCACCGCCCTCACCGTCCCGGTCCACCGCGCCGTCCTGGCGTGCGACTGCCCCGGATGCTCCACATGCGGCGGCAGCGGCACGCTATCCGGCGGCCGCACCTGCGGCACATGCCAGGGGACCGGACGGTGCTCGCACGGCGGCGGCCGTTGACGGGCCCCCGGCGCTCCGGCGCCACGTCCGCGACCGCCTCCCGCGGGCCGCCGGGAGGCGCCGCGGCCGAGTGAGCGGCGCGGGGCGCTTTGCCGAGAGTTGGCCGGGCGCTGCCCGCCGCACATTGCCCCCTGCTCTGACGCGCGGTTACGTTTCGACCATAGAGTGTCACTCTATGTAATCGCATGTCGGAGAATCGGGGGGAACATGTCGATCAGGTGTTTCATCGGCGGTGCCGTCGCGCTGGGCGCGGTCGCCGCCGGGACGACCGGCGTCGCGGGGACCGCGTCCGCCGCCGCGCCGGCCGCCGCCGTCGCCGTCCAGGACGGGCGGGCCGTCCAGGACGGGCACGGCGGGCACGGGCACGGCGGGCACGGGCACGGGAAGCACGGGCAGGCCACCGCACCGGAGCGGGTGCTGACGAACAGCGCGCTCGTCCGCGCGTCCAGGGAACTGGTGGAGTCGGCCCGGCGGCACGGGAACCAGCGCGTGACGATGGTGATCATGGAGCGGGCGGGCACCATCCGGCTGGTGGTCCGGACGCGCGAGTCGGGCCCGCAGACCTACGTGTCGGCCAAGGCCAAGGCGTACACGGCGGTGGCGTTCGGGCAGCCCACGAGCGCCCTGGCCGGGAACGAGACGATCAAGCAGATCCCGGGCACGCTCACCCTGCCCGGCGGCGTCCCCGTCCTCTACAAGGGCTTCCCGATCGCGGGCATCGGCGTGGGCGGCGCGCCGGACGGGCGGATCGACGAGGCGATCGCCAACGACGTGCTGGCTGCCATCGGCCGCTGACCGCGAGGCGGGGCGGGGCCGGCGGCGGCAGACTCGGCGGTAACGCGTTCGCTTCCCCGAGCCAAGTGGGGGTGAAGCGGCGAGAGGGAGTGAGCGCATGGCCGGATCCGACGACGGCCTCGCCCGCGTGGGACGCGACCCAGCGGCGTTCGAGGAGTTCTACCGGCGGCACGTCGAGGCGGTGGGCCGGTTCGTGGCCCGCCGGGTCGACGACCCGCACACCGCCGCCGACCTGACCGCCGAGGTGTTCCTCGCGGTCATCGAGTCGGCGCACACCTACCGGCCCGCGGCGGGCTCGGAGGCCGGCTGGCTGTACGGGGTGGCCCGCAACGTGGTCGCGGCCGAGCGGCGCCGCGCCGCCCGGGAGCGCCGCACGACGGGCCGGGAGGCGGGACGGCGGCGGCTGGAGGCCGACGACATCGCGGCGCTGGTGGAGCGCATCGACGCCGAGGCGGCGGGCCGCCGCACCCACCAGGCGCTGCACGCGCTGCCCGACGGCGTGCGCGCGGTGCTGGAACTGATCGCGGTGGACGGGCTGACGGTGACCGAGGCCGCGGCGGCGCTCGGCATCCGGCCGGTGACCGCGCGGGTGCGGCTGCACCGGGCGCGGCGGGCGCTGCGCGACCTGGTGCCGGAGGCGGGCAGGGCGCTCGCGTACGCGAAGGAGGGCGCATGAACGGGTACGAGGAGCGGATCCTGTCGGAGCTGAAGGCCGTGGTCGCCGAGCGCGCCGCGGCGCCGGACGCGGCACCGGAGGGGCGGGCCGCGCGGCGCCGTCCCGGGCGCCGGCTCGGGCTGGGCCTGGCGGTCGTCGCGGCGGCGGCGGGCGCCACGGTCGCGATCCCGATGGTCACCGGCGGGGGCGAGGCCAAGGCCAACGCGGTCGAGCTGCGGCGGGACGGCTCCGTCGCGGTGTACTGGCGGGAGTGGTCGCACCCCGAGCGCGTGCAGAGCAAGCTGCGGGGATTCGGGATCCCGGCGGAGGTGAACTTCCTGCCGAGCGGCAAGAAGTGCAGGCCGGGCCGGGCGCACTGGATCTACGACGGGTCGGCCGACGCCGTGTTCGGGACCATCCCGAAGGAGATGGCCGCGAACGCCACGCTGATCTACCCCAAGAGGCTCAAGCCGGGGCAGACCGTCGTGCTGGACGTGTGGGCGCTGCTCGGGAAGGACGATGAGATCAAGTCGAGCGTCCTCACCCCGAAGGTCGCGCAGGGCCCGGTCGGCGCGTGCGTCGTCGTGCCGGGCGGGCCCGAGGTCCACGAGGACTGGGCGGGCGACGGCCCCAACACGGTCGAGGGCCCCGACGACTAGCGGCTCCGCTTGACGAGGGCGCCGTGACGCGGGCAGCGTCGCGGCGCCCCGCCGTCTAGCGGGGAAGGACGCCGAGGACGGCGTCGAGCGCCGCCCCGAAGGCGTGGTCGGGCGGCGTCGCGTAGCCGACGACCAGGCCGTCCTCCGGTGGGAAGGGCGCTTCGGGATGGCGGAACGCCGACAGCCCGTCCAGGGCGATGGCGGCGCGGGCGGCGGCGTCCAGCGCGGCCGGCTCGGTGCCGGGCGGGAGGCGCAGGACGGCGTGCAGGCCGGCCGCGATGCCCGTCGCGTGGACGTGCGGGGCGCGCTCGGCGAGGGCGGTGACGAAGCGGTCCCGGCGGGCGCGGTACCGCTGCCGCATCCGGCGGACGTGCCGGTCGTAGGAGCCGCACCGCAGGAAGTCGGCCAGGGTCAGCTGGTCCAGCACGCCCGCCCACGCCTCGCGCTCGCCCTTGGCGGCGAGCACGGCGTCCACGAGGTGGCCGGGCAGGACCATCCAGCCGAGCCGGACGGCCGGGGACAGGCTCTTGCTGACGGACCCCGCGTAGATCACCCGGTCGGGGGCCAGTCCCTGGAGCGCGCCGATGGGCCGGCGGTCGTAGCGGAACTCGCCGTCGTAGTCGTCCTCGATGACGATCCGGTCCGCCGAGCACGCCCAGCCGACGGCGGCGGTCCGGCGCCGCGCGGACAGCGGGCCGCCCGTCGGGAACTGGTGCGCGGGGGTCAGCAGGACGGCGCGTTCGCGGGCGGACAGCTCGCCGATCCGCGCGCCGTCGGCGTCCACGCCGAGAGGGCGGGTGCGGACGCCGGCCTGCGCCAGCAGCTCCCGGTGGAACGGCAGGCCGTAGCCCTCGACGGCGAGCGGGCCGCGCAGCACGCCGCCGCCGAACAGCAGCCGGAGCGCGTGCGCGAACCCGGAGCAGACCACGATGGCCTCCGGGTCGGCGCGGACGCCCCGGGTGCGGGCGAGGTACTCGGCGAGCGCGTGGCGCAGCTCGGGGCGGCCGCGCGGGTCGCCGGGGCCGAACGCGTCGTTCGGCGCGGCGGTGACCGCCCGGCGCGCCGACGCGAGCCAGGCCGAGCGCGGGAACGACGACGGGTCGGGCTGCCCCTGCCGCAGGTCGTGCACGGGACGGTCCGCGCGACGACCAAGCGGCGCAGGCTCCTCGCGGCCCGACACGTAAGCGCTGCCTGACGCGGACGTGCGGCCCGGCGCGGACGTGCGGCCCGGCGCGGACGCGCGGACCGGCGCGGGCGGCTCGGCGCGGGGCGCGACGCGCGTCCCGGAGCCCTGGCGCGCGGTCAGCCAGCCCTCGGCGACGAGTTCGGCGTACGCGTCGGCGACGGTGTTGCGGGCCAGGCCGAGGTCGGCGGCCAGCGACCGGTAGGGCGGCAACCGCGTGCCCGGGGCCAGCCGCCCGGACCGGACCGCCGCGCGCAGCGCGCGGGTCAGCGCGGCGCGGCGCCCGCCCGGTCCGGTCAGGTCGAGGTGCAGGTCCGCGCCGATCCGCTCGGCCAGATTGACCCACGTTTCGGACATGGAATTGCACTCTATCGCGGGTCTCTTCGCCTCCTAGATTGATCTGCGGGAGGTGATCCGGATGCCGGACATCCAGGTTCGGCGAGGCTCCGCGCACCGCCGCCCGGCCCCCGCCGCCACGACGGAAGGAACACCATGAACGCGCTGAACGCCCTCCGGTCCGCCGTCCGCGGACGGGTCCTGCTGCCCGGCGACCCCGGCTTCGACGCCGCGCGCCGCCCCTGGAACCTGGCCGTCGAGCAGCCGGTGGCGGCCGTGGTCGAGGCCGCCGGGGCCGACGACGTCGCGGCGCTCGTCCGGCACGCCCGCTCGGCCGGGCTGAGCATCGCGACGCAGCCGAGCGGGCACGGCGCGACCGGCCGCACCGAGGGCGCGGTCCTGCTGCGCACCGGACGCCTCGACGCGGTGGAGATCGACCCCGCGGCCCGCCGCGCCCGTGTCGGGGCGGGCGTGCGGTCCGGCCGATTGCAGGCCGCCGCCGCCGCGCACGGGCTGACCGGCCTGCCGGGCAGCTCCCCCGTCGTCAGCGTCGCCGGCGTCGCCCTCGGCGGCGGCCTGAGCTGGTTCGGCCGCGCGCACGGCTGGGTCGCCGACGCCGTCACCGCCCTGGACGTCGTCGACGCCGACGGCCGCGCCCGGCACGTCACCGCGGACGGCGACCCGGACCTGTTCTGGGCCCTGCGCGGCGCGGGCGGCGACTTCGCGATCGTCACGGGCCTCGAACTGGCGCTGCATCCGGCGCCGCGCCTGTTCGGGGGCCGGATGGTGTGGGCGGCCGAGCACGCCGCCGCGGTGCTGGACGCCTTCCGGGGGATCACCGCCGGCGCGCCCGGCGAGCTGACCCTGTGGCTGGACCTGCTGCACTTCCCCGGCGGCGATCCCCTGGTCGCGGTCGACGCCACGTATCTGGGCGGCGAGGCGGAGGCGCGCGAGCTGCTGAGCCCCCTCGACCGGCTGCCCCGCCCGCTCTCCGACGGCAGGCGGACGATGGCGGCCGACGAGCTCGGTGCCATCACCGCCGAACCCACCGATCCCGGCGCGGGCTCCTCGCGCGCCGAGCTGCTGACCCGCCTGGACGACGCCGCCGCGAAGGACCTGCTCGCGGACCCGATCGCGCCGCTGCTGAGCGTCCAGGTCCGGCATCTGGGCGGCGCGCTCGCCCGGCCGTCCGACTCCCCGCACGGCGCGCTCGCCGAGCCGTACGCCCTCTACATGTTCGGCGTCCCGTCCGACCCGAGCACCGCCGAGGCGATCACGGCCCGGCAGCGCGCGCTCGCCGAGGCCCTCCCGGTGAGCGGCCGCAAGCCGTTCACCTTCCTCAACCCTGCCGAGACCGCGGCCGACGCCTTCGCCCCGGAGGCCCTGGCCCGCCTGCGCCGCGTCAAGGACGCCCGCGACCCGCACGGCGTCTTCCGCGGCAACTTCCCCGTCCGCGGCTGACCGCGGGACGGGCCGCTTGCGCGATCACTTTGCTCCCAGATATCTTTAGACCAAGTATTTTCGGCTCAAGGTATTTGGAGCGGGTGTGGCGGCAGGGCACGGTGCCGTGTTGCGCGTGGGCCTCCTCGGGCACGGCGCGATCGGGTCGAACGTGGCGGAGGCGCTGCGCCGGGGCGTGGTCCCCGGAGCGGTGCTCGGCGGCGTCCTCACGCGCGGGCGCACCGCGTCCCCGGCGGCCGTGCGCGACCTGCCGGACCTGCTCGCCTCCGCCGACGTGGTGGTGGAGGCCGCGGGCCAGCGGGCGCTGCGCGAGCACGGGCCGGCGGTGCTCGCCGCCGGCCGCGACCTGCTCGCGGTGTCCGTCGGCGCGCTGGCCGACGAGGCGTTCTTCCGCGAGCTCACCCGGCCCGCCGGCGCGGCGCGCTCCGGCCGGCTGCTGATCTGCCCGGGCGCGCTGGGCGGCCTCGACGTCGTCCGCGCGGCGGCGCTCGCCGGGCCGCTGGCGAGCGTCCGGCTCACCTCGTCCAAGGCGCCCGCCTCGCTGGTCCAGCCCTGGATGGACGAGGAGACGGCGGAACGGCTGCGGTCGCTGCGCCCGGGGGACGACCCCGTGACCGTCTTCGACGGGGACGCCCGCGAGGCCGCGGCGCGCTTCCCGCGCAACGCCAACGTGGCGGCGACGCTGGCGCTGGCCGCCGGTGACCGCGCGGCCGTGCGCGTCCGCCTCGTCGCGGCCCCCGATACCCGCCTGACCAGGCACGTCGTCGAGTTCACCGGGCCGCTGGGCGAGTACCGCTTCGAGCTCGCGAACCTCCCCGACCCCGGCAACCCGGCGACCAGCGGCCTCGTCGCCCCCGCGGTGCTGAGGTCGCTGGCCGACCTCGTCCCCGGCGTCGCGTGGCGGGTCGCGTGAACCGGCCCGCGAAACTCCGCGGCATCGCGGTGCACGACGCGGGCGGCGACGCGCCGCCCGTCCTGTGCCTGCACGGCATCGGCTCCAGCGGCTCCGGATTCGGCGCGCTGAGCCGCCTGCTCGCCGGACGGCTGCGCCTCATCGCCTGGGACGCGCCCGGCTACGCCGCGTCCGACGACCCGCCCGGCGCCCCCGGCACGGACGGCTACGCCGACGCCGCCGCCGGTGTCCTCGACGACCTCGGGATCGCCCGCGCGAGCGTCCTCGGCACGTCCTGGGGCGGGGTGATCGCGACCCGGTTCGCGCTGCGCCACCCGGACCGGCTGAACGCCCTCGTCCTCGCCGACTCCACCCGCGGCTCCGGCACCGCGCCCGCGAAGGCCGCGGCCATGCGGGCGCGCGCCGCCGAGCTGGCCGAGCGCGGCCCGGCGGAGTTCGCCCGCGCCCGCGCGCCGCGGCTGCTCTCCCCAGGCGCAACGCCTGCGGACGTCGCGCGCGTCGCCGAGGCCATGGCCGCCGCGATCCGTCTGCCCGGCTACGGCCACGCAGCGGAGTCGATGGCCGCCACCGACCACGGCGACGCGTTCGCCCGGATCACCGCCCCGACCCTCGTGCTCGTGGGCGAGCACGACGCGGTCTGCCCGCCGGCGGAGAGCCGGCTCATCGCGGCCTCCGTGCCCGGCGCCCGGTACGCCGAGATCCCCGGGGCCGGCCACCTGGCCCACCAGGAGCGGCCCGAGGCGTTCGCCGACGCCGTGCGCGACTTCCTTCTTCCCCGTTCACAAGCAGAGGAGAACCCTTCATGACCGAGAAGACCGCCACCGACCTGGACCAGCTCATCGACTCCTGCATCGCGAGCCGCGAGAGCCGCTACGAGGACTGGGACACGCTCGCCTTCCAGGCCAAGGCCGGGGACGAGTTCCGCCGCGCCCAGATCCGCTACATCGGGTCCGGCGCGACGGGCAACCACGAGACCGACGCGCGGATCCTGCCGTCCGAGCACTTCACGTTCTCGAACATGCGGCTCCCGGTCGGCGGCGTCGGCCCGGAGCACACCCACCACGACGTGGAGGAGGTCTTCTTCGTCCTGGAGGGCGAGCTGGAGGTCTCCGTGCACGACGTCGAGGACGGCACCCGGACGGCCAGCCGCGTGCTCGGCTACCGCGACCTCATCCGGGTCCCGGCGGGCGTGCCGCGGAGCCTGCGCAACGTCGGCGAGGGCGAGGCGCTGTTCTGCGTGGTCATCGGCACGCAGAAGCCGCAGCTGCCGACCTACCCGCCGACCTCCCCGATGCACGGCGTCACGCGCGGTTGAGCGTCCGGGCAGGTCCCGGTCCCGGAAGCCTCCGGGACCGGGACCTTTCCTTTGGAGAGGGCCGCCGCGCAATCGAAGAACGAAGAACGGCGCCGGGGCCGGAGTCGGTCCCGGCGCCGGGGGGTGGCCGGGGGGTTTG
>NZ_JBEPCJ010000092.1:0-45751 GCF_040299565.1 Spirillospora sp. NPDC000708 | reverse complement strand
GGACGAAGTCCATCGCGAAGCGACGCCGAAGGCGCCCTTGACTTTGGAGGGGCGGCCCCGTACGCAAGCGCCACCCCACCACCCGAACACCCCTCACGCCGATCTCCCGAACACCCATCTTGCAGATCTTCCGAACACCCTCGCCGCTCTCCCGAAGACCACCCAGACACCCTGATCTCCGATAAACCCACCCCCTGAAGACCACCCACACCCTGAAGACCACCCCACCGCCATTCACTGCCGAACACGCCTACACGACCCCACCCCAATCGATCCCACCCTCACGCCGCTAAATATCAACATCACCTGGCGCGCAAAGCCGCCGCCCACGACAGCACCCAGAATCACAACCACGACCGACCGATCAGCCACAACCACCCAGCCGAGGATCACCCACCCGCCCGGCTAAGCAGGAAAGGCGTAGAGATGGTCGACCGGGCCGTGCTTGTTGCCGGTGTCGTCGGCGGCGGCCTCGTCCTTGGCCAGGACGCAGACGACCCGGGCCGCAGCGGCGGCGTTGGAGAGCGGGACGTCCTCGCCCGCGAAGTCCTTGACGGCGGCGGTCCAGCGGGGCGCGCCACTGGTCGCGTCCACGTTGGAGACGCGGCCGTTCGTCGTGAAGGTGAGGGCGCCGTCGGCCAGGGCGAGGGGACGGTCGCCGCCGGAGGCCCAGTGGGGGACGGGGACGGTCCAGGCCGCGTTGCCTGCGGCGATCGCGGACACACCGCCGGTTCCGGCGGCGTAGACGAAGGGGCCGGACGGCACCACGCGCGTCAGGCCGCCTGCGGTCGTGCCGGACCAGCGGACCTTGCCGTCGCGTGCCGATACGGCCCACAGACCGCTCGGTGAGTGGATGTAGACGGCGCCGCCGTCGGAGGTGATCGAGCATTGCGCCTGGAAGAGTCCGGCGGCACCGGTGGATCCGCCGGTGCCGCCGGACACGTGCCAGCGGGTCCTGCCGGTCTTGACGTCGAGTCCTGCGAGGTACATCCGGCCGTCGACCGCGCAGACGACGCCGTCGGCGATCGCGGGGCCGCCGGGGAAACCGGCGCCGTCTCCGCGGGCGCGCCATCGTTCCTTGCCGGTGGCGGCGTCCAGGCAGTGGAGGTGGTCGGTGCTGGAGACGGCGACGTGGCCGCCGGACGCGGCGGGCGGGGAGAGCCATCCGCCGGGGGAGAAACTCCAGCGAAGCCTGCCGGTGCCGGGGTCGAGCGCCTGGAGGGTGCCTTTGCCGTCGGGCTCGTTGCGGAGGG
This sequence comes from Spirillospora sp. NPDC000708, assembly GCF_040299565.1. Classification (NCBI taxonomy): domain Bacteria; kingdom Bacillati; phylum Actinomycetota; class Actinomycetes; order Streptosporangiales; family Thermomonosporaceae; genus Spirillospora; species Spirillospora sp. NPDC000708. The sequence continues at coordinate 44,498 of NZ_JBEPCJ010000092.1, read as the reverse complement.
TGTAGAGGGTGTCCTCCATGACGAGCGGTGCGGTGCGCCCGTACATCGGGGACGCGTTGTAGTGGCCATACGGAGATTGCCACAGCTGGCGGCCCGCAACGTCGAACGCGTAGAGCCTGCCTTCGAAGGATGCGTAGAACGTCATTGCGGATGCGGCCATCGAGTACGGGAACAGGTCGGCGTTCTCCGAGCCCGGAGCGATGTGTCCGTCGTCCGCGGTGGTGAACGTGTGCTTCCACAGTGGTTTCCGGCCGGTCGTCTTGGTGCTGAGGTCCGGGCCCTGGCCGCAGCCGGAAGCGAGCGCGGCGGCGCCCGCCAGGGCGAGGCCCCGCAGGACCGTGCGGCGCGGCACCGTTCCGTCCGTCATCTGTCTCCCCGCCCTCGAACGACGGGCGAATGGTCGCGGATGCCGGTACACGTTCGGTACAAGGCGCCGTGTTGCAGGATGGATGGCATGCGTGCGCGACCGATCACGCCCGAACGGGCGGTCGAGGAGGTGTGCGGCCGGATCGCGGGAGCGCCGCGCGAGGTGTGGCGGCGGGTGGCGGTGGACGGGCCGCCGGCGGCGGAGCCGTGGGTGCTCGCGGACGCCCTGGTGGGACCGTTGCGCGCGGCGGGACGTGACGTGGTGCGGGTGTCGGCGCGCGATTTCCTGCGGCCGGCGTCGCTGCGGTTCGAGTTCGGCCGCGAGGACCCGGACGTCTACTACGACCAGTGGCTCGACGTGGGCGGGCTCGTGCGGGAGGTGCTGGGGCCTCTGGAGCCGGGCGGGTCGGGGAAGGTGCTGCCGAGCCTGTGGGACAGCGAGCTCGACCGTGCCACACGCGCGCGGTACACGGCTGTGCAGCCCGGCGGTGTCGTGCTGCTGGACGGTGCGCTGCTGCTGGGCCGGGGCCTTCCGCTCGACATGGTCGTCCATCTGACGCTGTCGCCGGGCGCGCTGGCGCGCCGCACCCCGGACGAGGACGCTTGGACGCTGCCCGCGTTCGCCCGTTACGAGCGCGAGGTGGAGCCGCTGCGGGCCGCCGACGTCGTCCTGAAGATGGACGACCCGCGCCACCCCGCGCTCGTGGAGTCCGTCTAGGCGCGCCATTCCTCGTTGTAGTCGGGGTGGTGGGCGTAGGCGAGCGCGATGAGGCGGAGGGTCTGTTCGCGAACGGCCTGGGCGGCCCGCTGTTCGGGGGTGGCCCGGCCCTGGGCGATGATCCAGGCGTGTTTCTCGTGGTCGTCGACGAGCTGCCGCCGGGCGGCGACCTCCTGGAGGGCGCGGGACGGGTCGTGGCGGGCGATGTGCTCGGCGTAGGCCTCGGTCTCCGCCGACGCGACGACGGCGGGCTCGCCGTCGGCGTCGAGGTGGACGGCGCCGGAGGGGCCGGCCGTCCAGGACGCGCCGGAGCAGGCGCGGGCGACCTGTTCGTCCTTGGCGAGGCGGGCGCGCAGAAACTCCACCAGATCCATGCGCCCATCCTGCCTCGCGGGGCCGACATCGGCGCCCGGATACACTCACGGCGGGGAGGATCCATGTCATTGACGACATCCCACGGCGAGCCGGGCACGGTACGGACCGGGCTGCGCGCGCGCCGTGAGGGAGGGCCGCTGCGGGTGGTCGAGAGCGAGCTCGTCGACTACGCCGAGGCGATCGAGACCATGGAGCGGATGGTGCGGGACCGGCAGGCCGGGACCGCCGACGACACGCTCTGGATCCTGTCGCATCCGCGCACGTACACGGTGGGGCGGCGGACGCCGCCGGAGGAGCGGCCCGACCCGGCGCTCGGCATCCCGGTGGTGGAGGTGCGGCGCGGCGGGAAGCTCACCTACCACTCGCCGGAGCAGATCGTCGGGTACCCCATCCTGAAGCTCGCCGATCCGCGGGACGTGGTGGGCCTGCTGCGCGACATCGAGGTCCTGCTGGTCGGGGTGCTCGGCGAGCTGGGCATCGAGGCGGAGCGGCGCGACACCCCGCCGGGCAGCCCGCTGCTCACAGGGGTGTGGACGGCGGAGGGCCGCAAGATCGTCTCGCTGGGGATGCACATCTCGCGGGGCGTGAGCGCGCACGGGTTCTCGATGGACGTCGACGCCGACCCGGCGCCGTGGACGTGGGCGGTGCCGTGCGGGATGCCGGACGTGGAGATGACGTCGGTGTGCCGGGAGCGGGAGCGGCGCGGGCTGGCGCCGGTCACGCAGGCGGAGGTGCGGCGGCTGATCGCGGACGCCTGGCGGCGCGAAGCCTGACCACGGCTTGAGCCCGTGCTGAGCTGCGGGCCGAGGACCCGAAGGGCGGGCCGTCGCCGGCCCGCCCCAGAGCGGGCTACGTGGCGGAGCAGTTGCCCTGGACGGGCTTTCCGGCGAAGCGGTCGGCGAGGAAGCCCATCATGTCCCCCTCGCTCTCGAGCAGGCCGGTCGCGTGCTCGGCGATCGGGTAGCTCTTGTAGGTGACGTTGGCGCCCCTGGCGCACCAGTCGTGGTCGAGGGTCTCGGCCTGCTTCGCCGGGATGATCTCGTCCAGCAGCGCCTGCCCCTGGAAGACGGGGACGCTCGGCGCGGTGGAGCCGAGCTTGTTCTCGTCCAGCCGGGCCCGCCACTGCGGGGTGTCCAGCGGGTTGCTCGTGGTGTAGTCGCCGATCTTCTTGAAGGCGGTCTGGAGCACCGTGAGCGGGCCGTCGACGCTGACCAGGCACATGTCCTTGGCCTTCGCGAGCAGCGCGCGCCCGTTGTCGTTGAGGTAGCCGTCGAGCTTCAACTCGGGGTAGGCGGCGTCGTAACCGACGGCGGCCATGAACATCAGCGCGACGAACGGGCCGCCGTCGAGGCTCGCGGCGACGGCGCGCAGGTCGGCGGGGACGCCGCCGGCGGCGACGCCCTTCAGGTCGAGGTCCGGCGCGTAGGACGCCGCGAGCTCGGCGGCCCATCCGGCGGACGTCCCGCCCTGCGAGTAGCCCTTGATCGCGACGGGGGCGCCGGCGACCCCGGCGTCCGGGAGGCGTTCGGCGGCGCGGGCCATGTTGAGCACGGCCATGCCCTGGGAGCGGCCGACCTCGTAGGTGTGCTGGCCGGGGGTGCCGAGGCCCTCCATGTCGGTGACGGCGACGGCCCAGCCCTGGTTGAGGGCGTCGATGACGAACAGTTCCTCGTAGTCCAGGCCCTGGGTGAGGGTGTAGGACGGGGCGCAGGAGTCGCCGAGCCCGCGCGTCCCGACGGCGTAGGAGACGAGCGGGCGCTTGCCGGTGCCCTTCCACGGCTTGTCCGGGACGAGGACGGTGCCGGACACGGCGGTCGGGGCGCCTGCGGCGGTCTGCGACCGGTACAGCACCTGCCAGGACTTCACTCCGCCGTAGGGCGAGTGCCCGATCGGGTCGACGGTGAACAGCGACGGGCGGGAGCGGATGACGTCGCCCGGCTGCCCGGCGGGCAGCGGCGACGGCGGCCGGTAGAACGGGTCCTGGCCGGGAGGCTGGGCGGGAGGCGCGGTGTCCTGCGGCGCGGCGGCGGCGGTCCCCTGCAGGGCGGCCGCCGTCATGGCGGCGCCGAGGCAGGACGCCAGCACGGCGCGCAGGGCCCGGCGGGCGCTGCTGTGCATGACGGTGAACCCTTCGTGTCGTCCCCCGTGCCGTCCGGGTGACGGCGAGCCGACCCTAGGGTAATTGGACAGTTATTCCAATGCGCGCCGGGACGCATCCTCGGGCGCGCTCTTGTCAACCGCCCCACAAGACCAGCGCGGCCGACCGCGCCCCGGAGCCGGGACCAGCGCCGGAGCCGGCCCGCCCCGCGGCGCGGCCCGCGCGGTTCCCCCGTCCGCGCGGCGGCGCGTCAGGACGTCTTGGCGCCGACCCCGCAGAGGAAGTAGCCGCCGGCGGCGCCGATCGTGCCGGTGCCGGGGTCGGGGCGCCATTCGTCCAGCCGGACCAGTCCGGGCTCCAGCAGCGTCCAGCCGTCGAAGAAGCGCAGCTGCTCCTCGCGGCTGCGGTGCGTCATGCCCGTGTTGGCGTTGCCGTAGACCTGGGTCGAGTTCTCCGTGACCGCGTCGTCGCCGGTGATGTGCGAGATCACGACGTGGCTGCCGGGCGGCAGCGCGTCGCGCAGCGCCGCGACGGACCCGTACGGGTCCTCCTCGTCGCTCAGGCAGTGCAGGACGGCCAGCAGCATCAGCCCGACCGGCTCGCCGAAGTCGATCGTCTCCCGCAGCACCGGGTCGGCGAGGATGCCCTCGACGTTCCGCAGGTCGTGCTCCAGGACGATCGTCCGGTCGTCGGTGGCGGTGAGGGCGCGCCCGTGCGCGACCACGACCGGGTCGACGTCGAGGTAGGCGACCCGCGCGTCCGGCACGAGCTCCCGGACGACCTCGTGGACGTTGCCCTGCGTCGGCAGCCCCGTCCCGACGTCGAGGAACTGCCGGACGCCCGACGCGGCGAGGTGCCGGGCGGCGCGCCGCAGGAAGGCCCGGTTGTGCCGGGCGAGGACGGGGGTGAACGGCGCGCGGGCGAGGATCTGCTCGGCCGCCTCCCGGTCGGCCGCGTAGTTGTCCTTGCCGCCGAGGTAATAGTCGTACATGCGCGCCACGTTCGGCACATGCATGTCCATTTCGCGGGGCGCCCAGCCGTCGTCCACCTCGTGCCTCTCCTCCGGCTCCGGAGCGGCCTTCAGCCTAGCCCGCCACCGTGAGCCGAATTCACGTTTTCTCGGACGACCTCGCACGACGCGGCCGGCCGTCCGGAAACGGCCGCCGGCGGGCACGCGGACCGAGACGGCGGCGCCCGGCGGAGGCGCCCGGCGGCCGGTGCTCGCGGGGCGGGCGCCGACTCCCTAGAGTCGCCGGTGTGACGGAGACCGGGATCGCGGAACTGCAGGACGTCCTGTGGAAGGCCGCCGCGAAACTGCGCGGGTCCATGGACTCCTCCCAGTACCGGGACTTCGTGCTCGGGCTCGTCTTCCTCAAGTACGCCTCGTCGGCGTTCGCGTCCGTGCCGGAATCGGCCCGGTGGCCCGCCGTCGTCTCCGGTCCCGGGCCGATCGGCGCGCGGATCGACGCGGCGATGGCGGCGGTGATGCGGGCCGAGCCGTCGCTGGACGGCGCGCTCCCGCTGATCTTCGGCGCGGAGAACGTCGACCAGCGGCGCCTCGCGGACCTGGCGGCGGTCATCGGCGACGCCCGCTTCACCGGCCGGGACGGACGCGATGACAGCCCCGGCCAAGGCGGCGGGGACGGCGGGGCGGGTGCGCGGGATCTGCTGGGCGAGGTCTACGAGTACTTCCTGGAGACGTTCGCCCGCGCGGAGGGCCGCCGGGGCGGCGAGTTCTACACGCCGAAGAGCGTCGTGAAACTGCTGGTCGAGATGCTCGAACCGTACAAGGGGCGGGTGTACGACCCGTGCTGCGGTTCGGGCGGGATGTTCGTGCAGGCGGAGAAGTTCGTGCTGAGCCGGCGGGGCCGCAGCGGGGACATCGCGGTGCACGGGCAGGAGGCCAACGCCCGGACGTGGCGGCTGGCCCGGATGAACCTCGCCATTCACGGGATCGAAGGGGACCTGTCCGCCCGGCACGCCGACACCTTCTTCGAGGACGCGCATCCCGGCCTTCTCGCCGACCACGTGCTGGCCAATCCGCCGTTCAACATGTCGGACTGGTATCGCGATCCCGCAGACCCGCGGTGGCGGTTCGGCGTGCCGCCCGCGGGCAACGCCAATTTCGCGTGGATGCAGCACATCATCGCCAAACTCGGCCCGCGGGGCGGCGCCGGAGTGGTGATGGCGAACGGCTCGATGTCGTCGCGGCAGTCGGCCGAGAGCGGGATACGCGCCGCGATGGTCGAGGCCGACCTGGTCTCGTGCGTCGTCGCCCTGCCGCCGCAGTTGTTCCGCACGACGCCGATCCCGGCGTGCCTCTGGTTCTTCTCCAAGGACAAGGGCCCCGACGGCGGCCGCGACGACCGGAGAGGGCAGGTGCTCTTCGTCGACGCCCGTTCCATGGGGACGCTGCTCGACCGCACCGAACGCGTCCTGACCGGCGACGACATCGCCAGGATCGCCGGGACGTACCATTCCTGGCGCGGCGGTCCGAGCGCACGCGGACCGTACGCGGACGAGCCCGGTTTCTGCCGTTCGGCGACGCTGGACGAGATCCGCGACCACGGCCACGTCCTCACTCCCGGGCGTTATTCCGGTGCGGCGGAAACGGCGGACGACGGGACCGAGCCGGTGCGGGACCGGGTCGAGCGGCTGGCCAAGGAACTGCTCGCCCGGCTGGACGAGTCCGCGCGGCTCGACGAGGTCGTCCGCGCGCGGCTGGAACGGCTGGACGGCTAGGAAGCTGAGGACGCTGAGAAATGGCCAGGCTCGGCGAGGTCGTCGCCTTCACGAACGGCAGGGCACGGCCGCCCGCCGGCCACCCGCTCTCCGGCCCCTCGTCCGCCGGCACCACGTCCGCCGGCCCCTCGTCCGCTAGCGCCGCCTTTCCGATGTACGGGGCCAACGGCGTCATCGGCACCGCGGACGGGTTCAACGCTGAACGGGACAGCACCATCGTCGGGCGCGTGGGCTCGTATTGCGGCATCGTCCATTACGCCCACGAGCGGTGCTGGGTCACCGACAACGCCATCATCGCGACGGCGCGGGAGGGCGTGAATCCGCGTTACGTCTATTACCTCCTCAAGGGCCTGGGCCTGAACCACCACCGCATCGGCTCCGGGCAGCCGCTCCTCACCCACGCCATTCTGAACGGGCTCGCGGTCAGGGACGTGCCGCGCGAGGGGCAGGACGCCGTCGCGGAGATCCTCGGGGCGCTCGACGACAAGATCGCCGCCAACGAGGGGATCGCCGCCGCCGCGGACGACCTGGTCAGGGCCCGGTACACCGAGCTCGCCGCGTCCGCGCCCGGCTCGGTCCGGTTGGACGAGCTCGGCCGCCCGGTCACGGTGAACGTCCCTGCGGCGGACATCCGGCCCGGCGAGAACTACATCGGGCTGGAGCACATCGCGAAACGGCACATGTGGCTCTCCGGATGGGCGGACGCGTCCGCCGTCCTGAGCGTGAAGAAGCGGTTCCGGGCGGGCGACGTGCTCTTCGCGAAACTGCGGCCCTATTTCCACAAGGTCGGCCTGGCGTTCGTGGACGGCGTCGCATCGACCGACGTGCACGTCGTCCGCCCGATGGACGGCCGCCACCGCGGCTGGCTGCTGGCGGCGCTGTCCAGCGACGAGGTGGTGGCGCACGCCTCGGCGCTCAGCGACGGCACCCGGATGCCGCGGGTGAAATGGGCCGACCTCGCCCGCCGCGAGGTGCCGTGGCCCGGCGAGCCCCGCGCCCGCGAGTTCGGCGCGTTCGCGGACGCGATCGCCGAGCGGGTCGAGGCCGCCGCGGCCGAGAGCGCCGCGCTCGCCGCGCTGCGAGACGCGCTGCTCCCCGAACTGCTGACCGGAAGGATCGAGGCCGCCCCATGACCGACGACCGCGGATACCTGCTGGACAACCGGCGCACCGAGGCCGGGACCCGGTTCGAGGCGATCTCCGAGCTGTGCGACCCGTGGACGTTCCGGCACCTCGACGAGCTGGGTGCCGGGCCCGGGATGCGGTGCTGGGAGGTCGGCGCGGGCGGACCGTCCGTTCCCGCCTGGCTCGGCGCGCGCGCAGGCGAGCAGGGGCGGGTCCTGGCGACCGACATCGACGTGTCCTGGACGCGTCCGGCGGCGGGCGGCCCGGTGGAGGTGCGCCGCCACGACCTCGTCGAGGACGCGCCGCCCGCCGAGACGTTCGACCTGGTGCACGCCCGGCTCGTCCTGGTCCACCTGGCCGACCGCGAGCGGGCGCTGCGGACGCTGGTCGACGCGCTGCGTCCGGGCGGCGCGCTGCTCATCGAGGACGCGGACCCGGCGCTGCAGCCGCTCGCCTGCCCCGACGAGCGCGGCCCCGAGGAGCGCCTCGCGAACAAGGTCCGCAACGGCTTCCGCGCGCTGCTCGCCGGGCGCGGCGCCGATCTCGCCTACGGCCGCACGCTGCCCCGGCTGCTGCGCGAGGCGGGGCTCGCCGACGTCCGCGCCGACGCCTTCTTCCCCGTCACGTCCCCGGCCTGCGGCGTCCTGGAGGCGGCGACGATCAGGCAGCTCCGCGACCAGCTCATCGCCGCGGGCCACGCCACCGGGGAGGAGATCGACCGGCTCCTCGACGCCGTGGACGCCGGGCGGCTCGACATCACCATCGCGCCGCTGATCTCCGCCTGGGGCCGCAAACCCTGACCCCGCGTCCGGACACCGCGTCGCCGCGTCGGGATTCCCCGGAAAAGAGAAATCCTTTTGCGCGGAAATGGCGGAGTTCTCTAGCCTGGAGGCCGACAGCGTGTAGCTCAGCAGCAGAGCATCGGGCTTCAGACCCGAAGGGCGCGGGGGCGGAACCCGCCACGCTGGCTATGAACAAGGACGTACAGGCGAATCCCGGCTACGCCGCGGGACAGCTGTCGAAGGCCTTCGCGACCGCGCTGAACCACGAGAGCGAGGAGACGCGCGAGCGGGCGGAAAAGCGGCTGGAGCGCTGGCGCCGCGTCCTCTCCGGAATGGCGGACGGGTCCCTCTCCATCGGCTCCCGGACGCCCGTCAAGGGACTTCCCGCATGGGTGACGCCCGAGGTCGTCAGGGGCGGATTCGCCACCGGGACGGCCGCCGCGGGCGGCCCCCTCCTGCCCTGCGAGCAGGACGCGGCGCGCCGCGCCGGCATCGCGGGCGACCGGCGCTCGCTGTTCCTGCACCACCTGACCGACGAGGGCCTCGACGAGCTGTACGCGCTCCTGGACAGCGGCGAGTACGACGTCGTCCTTCCGGAAGAGGGCGCGCTCCTCACCGTCGCCTGGCTGCTGCGTGCGGGCGACCGCGCGGGCGCGCTGGACGTCCTCGACGCCATCGGCCCGTTCGCCGGCCGGCTCCGTTTCTCGCCGCGTCCCGGAATCCCGCTCGGCGACGCCTCGCTCGTGCACCGGCAGACCGTCGGCCAGGTCCGCGAGCGCATCGAGGCGAAGCCGAAGAACAAGGCCGTCGCCGCGATGAACGAAGCGCTCGTCGTGTGGAACCCGTTCGCGGACGAACTGCTGGAGCATTGGCTCGAGACCGTCGAGGACGGCCGCGTCTTCGCGGTGATGCCGCACGGCTGGGGCGAGCGCGGCGCCGAACTTCTGGCGCGGTACCGGCGGCTGGCACGGAACCACACCCTCTGCGGAAAGCACCGCAACCCCAAGGAGAACCTCGCCATTCTCCGGTCGTCCCTGGAGAGCCTTTTCGCGGGCAAAGGCGTGTCGCGGCTGCTGCAGCATGCCGTCGACTCGATGGTCGCCAAGCGCGGCGTCCCCGGTTCCCCGGAGCACGCGGCGCTCCGCGAGCGGCAGGCGGCCGACGGCGCGCGTCCGGCGCACCACACGGTCGCGCAGATCGTGCTTGCGCGCCTCGCGGACGCCCGCCAGGACTCCGGGGTGCCGTCCATCGACCCGTTCGTGGCGCCCATCACGGACGACGAGTCGCGCCGTACCGGCGTCGCGGCGGGCGCGGAACTGCCGGAGTGGCTGCGCGACATCGTCAAGAGCGCGCTCCGCGCACCGGTGCCGACGCTCATCGAGCGCGGGATCGTCCCGTCGGCGGAGGTGCTGGCGGAGCTCACTCCGCAGCTCGTGGGCGCCACCACCGCGTCCTCCTATCCGGACCCGGCGCTTCGCCGCCTGATGGCGGCGCAGTACACGGCGTTCCGCAACAGGCGCAGCCTGCTCCTGCTGAACCTGGAAAGCCAGGTGCGTTTGGAGGAGCTGCCTTGGGTGCGCGCCGTGCAGCGCTACCGCCGCGCGGACGGGACCGGTGAGCGCGAGGCGCGCGCCGTCCTCGTCCAGCTCGGTGAACTGGCGCTCCAGGGCTTCCCCGGGACCGTCCTGCCCAACCCGCTGCTCAGCGAGCTGGGTGCCCTCGCCAAGCGCGCGGGCCTGCGGGTGCCGTTCGTCGAGGAACTGGCGGCCGACATCTTCATGGGCACGTTCTCCACCAAGTACTTCCGGGCCGCGCAGATAGCGGCGGAGGTGCTCGAAGGCACCCTGTACGAGCGCTACTACGGGATCGACTATGCGGCCGTACGCGCGATGCAGGGCGGACGGCACACGTCCGACGCCTTCGACGCGCTGTGCCGGTCCCGCGCGGGCGACCTCACGGGACGCTCGTGGGTCGCCGACAACGGCAAGGTCATCGAGCAGGCGCAGATCCTCACCACCCACAACCTCGCCGTGCTCGTCCATCCCATCGGGGTGAGCCCGTCGCCCGGCTGGGACGACCTGGCGCGCCGCGCGTTCGGCGTCGCCTGCCGCCTCGTCCGGCAGGTGCACGGCAACCCGCGTCCCCTGGGCACGGTCAAGGACGCCGCGTACGCGTGGCGGCAGGCGGTCTTCTTCCTCGCCCTGTGCGGGCTCAAGGAGCAGGTCTCCGCCATCGCGTGGATGCAGGACGAGCTGGACCGGCAGCCGCCGCACACCGCCGCCCGCCTCGACCCGGCCCTGGCGGGGCTCCGGCACGTCCTCGCGGGCGGCCGCCTCGACGACGGGACGGCCCCCGCCGCGCGCCGCTTCACCGGCTGGGCGACGGGCCGCCACTGGCTGCTCGAAACCGGCTGACCTGCGCTTTCACCGGTTCCTCTGGTTTGTCGGTGCCCGGTGCAAGGCTTTCACCGCCTGCCCGGTCCGGGCGGGGGAACTTTGCGCGGACCATGATCGTCCGCGCCGAGGGTGGACGCCGCCGTGGGAGTCGGCGGCGGCACCGGCGTCGTCCGCCGCTCCCGCCGCGTCCGGCCCGGTCGCGGACGTGCTCGCCGCGCACCCGGCGACCTGCGACGCCGTGGCCGCACTGCTCGGCCACCCGGTGGAGTGGGACGAGCCGGGCGCGACCGGCGTCGGTGGGGGCCATGGTGAGGTGCGCGGCCTCCTGGACCGCCATCCGCAGGCCGCCGAGGCGGTCGCCGGGCTGCTCGCGCCGGTGGGCGCCGCGTCCTGCTGAGCCGACCGGCGGCGGGACGGGCACGGCGGCCCGTCTCGCCGCCGCGGGTCCTGACCCGGTCTCCGCACCGGCCGTGACGTGGCGGATCTTGGACGGACGGTGACGGCCCGCAGCGTGCCGCAGGGCCCTTGCACGCGCGCAAGCGACGGTGACTGACTCCTGCTCCGTGCGTAAGAGTGTCTGTCGTGTGAGCCGCGTCATGGCGCTCGAAGGCCGTGGCCGCTCGCGCGTTCCACGTCCACAGCCGACTCCACACCAGGCCGAGAGCACATGTTCGCTTACAGCCCGACACGGAGACGTGAGACCGCCGCTGCCATGAACGCAACCGACGCGGGGACGCCCGCGCTTCTTCCGGCCCTCTCCCCCGCCCCCTCGCTGGAACTCGGCAGCACCGCCGCCCGCAACGGCACGGCCGCCGGCCGGCTGCTCGGCGAGATCGACCTCGCCGCGACTCCCGCCGCCGTCCGGATCGCCCGCGGCTACGTCCGGGAGCTGGTCGGGCAGTACTTCGGCGTGAGCCGGGCCGAGCTCGCCGACCTCGAACTGCTGACCAGCGAGGCCATGACGGAGTCGGTCCTGCGCCCGCGGTCGCGCCGGGACGGCACCCTGACCGTGACCGTGGTGCACCTGGACCGGTTCGTCCGGGTGGAGATCACCGAGGGCGGCGTCCCGCCGGGGCCGCCCCGGCCGCCGGACGACCAGCTTCCCGGCGGCGGCCGGGGCCGGGTGCTGATGCAGGCGCTCGCCGCCGACCAGGGAGCCCACCGCAACCGCAACGGGACGACCACGACCTGGTTCGGGGTGCCCGTAGGGGAGCGGTGGAGGCGCCCGTGATCCCGGGACCGGTGCCGAGCCTGAGCCGGTGGGAGGAGGAGTCCTCCACCGGCGGGCCGGTCGGCGCCGCGTCCGCCTTCCTGCGCGCCCCCAGCGTCGCCCGGATGTACGACTACTTCCTCGGCGGCAAGGACAACTACGCCGTCGACCGGGAGATGGCGGAACGGGCCCTGGACCGGGCACCGGTCGTCGCGCGGCTCGCCCAGGTGAACAGGGGCTTCCTGGAGCACGCCGCCGCGCGGCTCGCCGAGTCCGGGCTGCGGCAGTTCGTGGACGTGGGCTGCGGCCTGCCGGCGCGGCGCAACGTCGGCGACATCGTCCGCCGCGTCGACCCGTCCTGCCGGATCGCCTACATCGACAACGACCCGCTCGTCCTCGTGCACGCGCGGGCGCTGCTGGCGGGCGAGCGCGGCACCGGCGCGTTCGGCGGGGACGTCCGGGTCCCGGCGGCGCTGCTCGGCCATCCGGGGCTGCGGCGGCTGATCGACTTTGGCCGGCCGGTCGCGCTGCTACTCCTCGGCGTGCTGGACTTCGTGACGGACGCCGAGGACCCGCGCGGGATCGTCCGGACGCTGCTCGGCGGCCTGCCCGCCGGCAGCCACATGGTCATCACGCACACCGAGCGGACGCCGCAGCTGGAGTCGCTGGCGGAGACGGCCCGCCGCGCCGGGCTGGCGTTCACGCCGCGGGACCGCGCTGAGATCGCGGAGATCTGCGCGCCGCTGGAGCCGGCCGGCCCGTACCCGGCGGCGCTGCCGCTCGCGGACACCGCCGACCTGGACGGTCCGCTGCCGCTCGCCGGCTTCGTCGGGCGCAAGCCGGGCTGACCTCCGCGATGCTCTCCACCCTCGATCACAAGGCGGCCGCATATCCCCGCGAACCGGTCCCGCCGCCGCGCGTTTCGCTACGATCGGAGCGTCGGCGACCGGCGGCTCTGGGGCGAGTGATGACAGCGGACGGCGAGCCGAGGTCCCTCTCGGAGATCACCCGGGACATGGGCCTGAACATGTCGGACGTGGCCGCGTTCTCGGGGCTCGACGAGAGCACGGTCTTCCGGCTCTGGGACAACGCGGAATGGCTCGACCGGGTCAGCGGGCGGTCCCTGCAGAGCCTGATGGCGTCCATTCCGGGAATCGCGGAGTACTCCCGGGCGCACGCGATCCGCAAACGGCTGGACGGGCTCGTCTCCGACCTCGGCGCGGAGGGCCTGGCCGTCGATCTGGACGCGCTCGACGGGTCCCCCGTCCCGCAGCAGCTGCTGCTGAACGCGCTGGAGGCGGGGCTGCGGATCGTCCGGGGCGAGGCGAACCAGCGGACGTCGTCGTTCATCGCGCGGTTCTGGGGCCGGGAGCCTGACACGGCGCTGGAGGCGCTCTATTCCACCGAGCGCGGGCACGGCTTGTTGATCGACCCCGCCAAGCTCTTCGAGTCGTCGGTCGAGCTCGCGCCCAGGCTGAACCGCAAGACCTACTCCTTCCATTCGATCCTCGCTCTGAACATCCTCACCCACCAGGTCAGCAAGGTGACCGGTGAGATGGAGGCCGACCTCGGGTTCGAGGTGCCGGGCCGGCAGACCGCGTTCATGATGCGCGGCGTGGTGATGGGCTCGCTGATCAGTTCGAACGACCTCGACCTGGCCGAGCGGTACCGCAGGGAACTGGACGCGACGCCGGTGTACGCGGCGCTGGAGGAATGGTCGTTCCCGACCTACATGAGGGACGGCCGGATCAGCTCCGACTTCACCCTGCCCAGTTCCCTTTCGCTGCGGAACACGGCGAACGAGGTGCTGCGGGAGATCGCCGACTACAACGACGCCTACGTGTACTACCTGGCGTCGACGTACATTCCGCTGGCACTGAGACGCGACCCGGCCTTCGGCGGGCGGCTCGCCGAGCTGACGCGGGCACTGGAACTGCGCGGCGCCGACTGCGAGGACCGGAGGATCAGAGAGACGTGCAACACCCTGGTGCGGCGGCTGAAAGAGCTGCCATAGCGGGTGCTGCGTTCTCGGGGGTGCCGCGCGGCGCATGAGCCGCGCATTGCAGGTCGTTGAGGTGAAAGGCCCGCGAGCGGGCCGGGGAATGGGGAGCCGGTGGAAGAGACGGCGGAAGCCATCGCAAATCTCACCAGGGAGCGGTGGGAGGCCAACGCGGACTACTGGGTGAAGGTGATCAGGGAGGGCCGCGACCGGTACCGCACCGAGCTCACCGACGCCGCCATGCTCGACGCGATCGGGCCGTGCAAGGGGCTGCGGGTGCTGGACGCCGGCTGCGGGGAGGGCTACATCGCGCGGACGCTGGCCGCCGAGGGCGCCGACGTCGTCGGCGTGGACGCCTGCCAGGGGTTGATCGACGCGGCCCGGGACGTGGCCGGCACGGCGGTGCCGGCGACCGGGATCGGGGGCTCGCTGTCGTTCACCCGGGCCAGCGTCGACGCGCTGCCCGTGGAGGACGGCGGGTTCGACCTGGTCGTCTGCAACCATCTGTTCAGCCATCTGCAGGACCCGTCGCGCGCGATCGCGGAGTTCGGCCGGGTGCTGAAGAGCGGCGGGCGGCTGGTGTCGCTGACCCTGCACCCGTGCTTCTACGTGGAGAACTCCGAGCACGGCGCGAGGCAGAGCGTGCCGGCCGCGCAGTACTTCGCGTCCCGCGGGGTCGACCAGCGGTTCCTGGTGGACGGGCTGGAGTCGCCGTCGATGATCACATCGTGGCTCCGTCCGCTGGAGTTCTACTCTGGAACGCTCCGAGACAACGGGTTCGTGATCGCCGACCTCCGCGAGCCGCATCCGACCCCGGAGCAGCTGCGCGACGACCCGTGGTGGCGCGAGGGCTTCCCGACGGCCCTGTTCATGCTCTTGATCGCCGAACGCCGCTGACCTCCCCCTGTTGCGCTGCGGCGGGTCGTCGTCATGGGGCGCTCGTGGCGACAACACGCCGCAGCTCAACGTGAGGTGGGGGGCGGGGGCGGCGCATAGGGTCGGGACATGGAATCCGGTGAGGGCGGGGTGCCGGCGGCGCTCGCGGGGCATCCCGACAGGCTCCGGTGGAACGCCAAGTACGAGAGCGCTCCCGAGCCGTCGTTCGCGCCGCACCCGCTGGCTGTGCGGGCGCTGGCCGAGGCGCCGCCGGACGGGCCCGTCCTGGACCTGGCGTGCGGGACGGCCGGGTCGGCGCTGCTGGCCGCCGAGGAGGGTCGGCGCGTCACGGCGGTGGACGTCTCCGAGGTGGCGCTCGACCGGCTCGGCGCGGAGGCGCGCCGCCGCGGCCTGGACGGGCTGATCACGCTCGTCCAGGACGATCTCGGGGCGTTCCGGCCCGCGCCGGCGACGTACGCGCTCGTCCTGTGCACGGGCTTCTGGGACCGCGCCGTGTTCCTGCGGGCCGCCGGGGCCGTCGTCCCGGGCGGGCTGCTGGCCTGGGAGGCGTTCACGGCGGAGGCCCGGCGCGTCCGCGACGCGCTGCCGGCCGAGTGGTGCCTCGGCGACTGCGAGCCCGCGTCCCTGCTGGACGGGGGCTTCGCGGTCCTGGAGCAGGACGACCTGCCGGACGGCCAGAAGCGGCGTTTGCTCGCCCGCGGTCCCGCGGCAGTATCCTGACGAGTCCCTGTGTCCTGCGGAGACCGTCCTCATGGGCGGCCCCCTGGCAGGAACGCTCTTCCACGGCGAGTGACCGGTAGATTGCAGGTCGGCCTCCTTTGCGCGGTTTTCACGCTGTTCTTAGGCCGGTGCTGGAAGGGTGGTCACTTTCGTGATGTCGTCGACCCCGGAGCGAGTGAGGAACCATGGCCGAGGATGACAAGCCGGCGGTCAAGGCGAAGATCCCTAACGCCAAGAACATCCGCAGCCCGGAGTTCACCCCGCACGGGATCAGCGCCGGGCGCGGCAGCGGGCTGAACCGGCCGTCCGCGCTGACCGCGGCCCAGGCCCGCAAGCGGCGGATCGCGACGATCGCCGGCATCGTGGTGGCCGTGCTCGCCATCGCGGGCGGCGTCACCTACTACGTGACGCGGCCCGGGCCGAAGATCGAGGTGTCCGGCAAGTTCGGGGCCGAGTCGAAGGTGAAGATCCCGACGAAGCTCGCACCGAACAAGTCGCTGAAGACCCGGACGCTGATCAAGGGCAGCGGCCCGGCGATCGCCGACGGCGACACGATGTTCGTGCAGTACTCCTTCTACCAGTGGGCGAAGCAGACCGACTCCGACGACTCCAAGAAGAAGAGCACGAGCAAGAAGATCGGCTCTTCCTACGAGCAGCAGACGCAGGGGTCGGGCGGGCCGCAGGCGCTCACCGTCGGCAAGAGCGGCGTCAAGGGCCTCGACAAGGGCCTGCTCGGCAAGACGGGCGGCAGCCGGGTCCTGGTGGAGGTCCCGCCGTCGATGGGCTTCGGCGACCAGGGCTCGCAGCTCGGCCTCGGCAAGAACGACTCGGTCGTCTTCGTCGTGGACGTCGCGGCCGTCGTGAAGAAGAACGCCGGCCCGCAGGGCGCCCCGCAGAAGCTGGACGACAAGAACCTGCCGAAGGTCGAGGACCAGGGCGCCGGCAAGGCCCCGAAGGTGACGGTCCCGAAGGTGGACGCGCCGTCCAAGCTGCAGGTCAAGACGCTCGTCCAGGGCACCGGCCCGGCGCTGGCCAAGGGCGACGACGCGGTCGTCAACTACCAGGGGCAGATCTGGAAGGACGGCAAGGTCTTCGACTCCAGCTGGAAGAACGGCCAGCCGGCGATGTTCCCGATCGGCACCGGCGGCACCGTTCCCGGCTTCGACAAGGGCCTGACCGGCGCGAAGGTCGGCAGCCGGGTGCTGCTGGTCCTGCCGCCGGCCGAGGGCTACGGCAAGAACGGCAACGCGCAGGCCGGGATCAAGGGCACCGACACGCTGGTGTTCGTGGTGGACATCCTCGCCAAGGTGCAGAAGTGAGCGCCCGCGCCGCGTGACGGCGCGCAGGCGGAGACGAGCGGCGGGCGCCCCCGGTGGGGGTCCCCGCCGCTCGCGTTGGCGGGGCGAGGGTTCCCGGGGGGCGTGCGAGATCCGTCACGACAACCCCGAGGGCGCTTTGACCGTCCTCTTATCGGGAAGCCAAGGATGTGCATTGGGCGGCCCATCGCATGGATCCCCTCAGGTATCGTCGGTAACGCAATAATCACGGGGGGCTTGTGAGCAGCACGGAAAAAGGTCAGGAAGAGGGCGCACCGGGCACTGCGGACGATCTCCGCGAGGACGGTGCGAAGGCCGCTCCGGCGGGCGGATCAGACGATTCCGCGCCGCGCCCGGAGTCGGCGGGCGCGCCCGCCGATGTCGACGGCCAGGCCCGTGACCAGGAACGGGACGGGGCGGCCGGGCGCGCGGCGCAGGCCCCCGCGGCCCGGACGGCGACGCTCACCGTGGACTCCGGAGAAACCACCCCAGACCTGAAAAACTCCCCGAACACCGACATATCTCAGAATCGCGACAAGGACCCCGCAGAGGGTCCTGTGGAGAGCGCCGGGGAGGGCCCCGCGGAGAGCGCGGCGCCCGCCGCGACCGCGCAATCCCCCGCCGCCGGGCCGGGCGCTCCGGCCACCGAAAAGGGCACGTCCCCCGATAACGACCGCCCCGGGCGGGACGATCCGGACGGCTCCGGAAGCGCTGGTGTGAGCGGCTCCCCGGCCGGAGATACCAAGACCATGTCGGCTGCGTCGTCGAGGCAAGGAGGCCCGCCGGGGCGCGGCCCCGGCGGCGGTTCGGGCGGCGGCGGCAAGGGACCGAAGAAGCCGCGCAGCCGCCGCGTCCGCTACCTGCGGCGCATCCTGTTCACGCTGCTCGGCATCCTCGGGTTCCTCGTCGCGGCGTTCGCGATCGCCTACATCTTCACGCCGGTCCCCTCGCCGCAGCAGCAGGCGCTCGCGCAGGGGCCCGCCTTCTACTACTCCGACGGCAAGACCCTGATCGCCAAGACCGGCATGAACCGGGACGCGGTGAAGTTCGACCAGATCCCGAAGAGCACCCGCGACGCGGTCATCGCGGCCGAGAACCGCAGCTTCTACCAGGACCCGGGCGTGTCGATCCAGGGCACCGCGCGGGCGTTCTGGTCCACCGCGACCGGCGAGCAGCTGCAGGGCGGCTCCACCATCACCCAGCAGATGGTCCGCAACTACTACGGCGGCATCGGCAAGGAGCGCTCGGTCACCCGCAAGCTCAAGGAGATCATGGTCTCCCTGAAGGTGGGCCGGGAGAAGTCCAAGGACTGGATCCTCGAGCAGTACCTCAACACCATCTACTTCGGCCGCGACGCCTACGGCGTGCAGGCCGCCGCGCACGCCTACTACAACAAGGACGTCAAGGACCTCACGCCCGCCGAGTCGGCGTACCTGGCGGCCGCGATCCAGCAGCCGAGCAACTTCGCCGACCCGACCGGCCAGCACCGCGTCTACGCCGAGCAGCGCTGGCACGCCGTGGTGAACAACATGGTCCGGGACGGGGCGCTGTCCCCCGCCGACGCCGCGTCGATGACGTTCCCGGCACCCGGCAAGGAGAAGATCACCGACGTCCTCAAGGGCCAGAAGGGCTACATGGTCAACCTGGCCAAGAAGGAGCTGGAGGAGCGGCGCGGCTACACCGAGGACGAGATCAACCGCAGCGGCCTGAAGATCACCACGACGTTCGACAAGCGGCTGATGGACGCGGCGAAGCAGGCCGTGGAGAACAACGTCCCGGCCGGGACGAGCAAGAAGATCCGGACCGGGCTGGTGTCGGTCGACCCGAACACCGGGCAGGTGCTGGCCTTCTACGGCGGCCGCGACTACCTGACGGAGGCGGCGAGCAGCGCGTTCTACGACACCGCGCAGGCCGGGTCGGGCTTCAAGCCGATCGCGCTGGCCGCCGCGCTGGAGGACGGCAAGAGCCTGTCCGACACCTATGACGGCAGCTCCCCGCAGTACTTCGGCGGCCACTCCATCAAGAACGACAGCGGCGAGAGCTTCGGGAACATCAACCTCGTCACCGCGACCGAGCACTCGGTCAACACCGCCTACGTCAACCTCGGCCAGGACATCGGCAACGACAAGATCGCCGCGATGGCCGAGAAGCTCGGCATCTCGGCGTCGCAGATGACGCCGGACCAGCGCGCCGCGGCGTCGTTCCCGCTCGGCATCGTGTCGCTGCACCCGGTGCAGCAGGCCGGGGTGTACGCGACGTTCGCCGACGAGGGCGTGTACCGGCAGCCGTACGTGGTGAAGTCGGTGACCGACAACGAGGGCCAGGCCCGCAAGTTCTCCGAGAAGGGCGAGCGGGCGTTCGGCACGCAGGTCGCGCGGGACGCCACGTACGCGATGCAGCAGGTCGTCCAGGGCGGCACCGGCACCGGCGCGCAGCTGCCCGACGGCCGCGACGTCGCCGGCAAGACCGGCACCACCGACGAGGGCCGGGCGATCTGGTTCAACGGGTTCGTCCCGCAGATGGCGACGAGCGTGGCGATGTTCCGCGAGGACAACAAGGCGCTGAACATCCCCGGGTACGGCTCCTACGGCGGGCAGCTGCCCACCCAGATCTGGCGCTCGTACATGACCGACGCGGTCGACATCAAGGGCTACGACCCGAAGACGTTCGGGTCGCCGTCGGAGACGCCGGGCAGCGGCTGGGGCGTCCCGTCACCGGGCGGCGGCGCGCCGAGCACCGAGGGGCCGCGCACCGACGGCCCGACGCACCGTCCCTCCGGCGGGACGGGCGGGCCGCGCCAGCCGAAGCCGCCGACGGACCTGCCGACCATCATCCCGACGCTGCCCGGCGGCGGTGACGGCGGGAACGGCGGTGGAGGCACCGACGGCGGAGGCAACGGCGGCGGCGGCACCGACGGCGGTGGAGGGAACGACGGCGGCGGCGGTACCGGCGACGGCACCGGCGGCCAGATGTTCAACTGAGCGCGAGGGGCCCGGCGGTCGCACCGCCGGGCCCCTGCGCGTCCGCCCCACCCCGTGCCGCTAGGCGCACGCCTTTCCGATACGGGCCGGTGTGTCGTTCATCACGGCGCTGAGCTGCGAGGCGTCCCCGGTGCCGACGGTCGTGGCCGCCGCGCGCAGCCGCTGCGACTCGGCCCGCAGCGCCTTCTTCAGCGCCCCGTCGTCGGCCTCCTTCGCCAGCGCGTCGAGGCGGGTCGCGAGCCGCTGCGTCGCCTGGCCCCACTGCGCGGGCTCCGCCGCCGGCACGCTCCTGACCTGGGTGATGTACTGCTGGAACGCCTTCTTGGTGTCGCTGCAGACCTGGCCGGAGTTGCCCCCCAGCGCCCCGCACGCGCCCAGCAGGCCGGACACGCCGAGCATCACCACGCCCCCGGCAAGCGCCCGAACCACCCGGTACCGCATCGCACCCTCCCCCTTGATCTGCCACAGGCTCCGCATATACTTCCGCACTAGGTCATGAGCGCCAGCGCCAAGCCCCGGCTCGCTGGCCGGCAACCCTTCGTCCGCGATGGGGTGCCCCGGGTGAGGACCTGGCCGGACGCGGCACCGCGTTCCGGCAAGCGCGGATCCCGCAGGCACGGCCCCGGGGTCCCTGACCCCGGAAGGAACCGGCATGCCCGCCACGCTCGCCTCCGCACCGTCCCTCGCCCCGCTCACGCCTGCTGAGACGCCGGGCACCGCACGGGAAGTTCGCGCCTTCCCGCGCGTCGTCGGCGCGGACGCGCCCGTCCCGCTGAACGACGGCCGCCACGTCCCCTACGCCAACCTCGACTACGCCGCCAGCGCGCCTTGTCTGGAGGCGGTGCACGAGGCCGTCACCCGTGCGCTGCCCTACTACAGCAGCGTGCACCGCGGCGCCGGCTACGCCTCGCAGGTCACGACGGAGGCGTACGAGAGCGCGCGCGAGACCGTCCGCGAGTTCCTCGGCGCGTGGCGCCGCGCCGCCATCGTGTTCACCCGCAACACCACCGACGCGATGAACCTGCTCGCGCACGCCGTCCCGTCCGGGACGAGCGTCGTCGTGTTCGACTCCGAGCACCACGCGTCGCTGCTCCCGTGGAAGCGGCCCGTGCGGCTCCCCGTCCCCGCCACGCCCGCCGAGGCGATCGGCGCCGCCGACCGCGCGCTCGCCGCGACCCCGGTCGGCGCGCGGCTGCTCGTCGTCACCGCCGCGTCCAACGTCACCGGCGAGCTGTGGCCGGTCCGCGAGCTGGCGCAGGTCGCCCGCCGGCACGGCGCCCGCATCGCGGTGGACGCCGCGCAGCTCGTCCCGCACCGCCCGCTCGACATGACCGCGCTCGGCCTGGACTACGTCGCGTTCTCCGGCCACAAGCTGTACGCGCCGTTCGGCGCGGGCGTGCTCGCCGGGCGCGCCGACTGGCTGCGCGCCGCCGACCCGTACCTCAAGGGCGGCGGCGCCAGCGCGTCCGTCGCCGGCGCGGTCCGGTGGGCGCCGGCGGCGGAGCAGCGGCACGAGGCCGGCACCCCCAACGTCCTCGGCGTCATCGCGCTCGCCGCCGCCTGCGAGGCCCTCACCGCCGCCGGCTGGGACGCGCTCGCCGCCCGCGAGGAGCGGCTCCTCGCCCGGCTGCGCGCCGGGCTCGCCGCGCTCCCCCACGTCCGCGAGCTCACCCTGTGGGGCGACCGGTCGCCGCGCGTGGGAATCGTGTCTTTCACCGTGACCGGCTGGAACGCGCGCGACGTGGCGCTTACGCTGTCCGGTGAGCACGGCATCGGCGTGCGGGACGGCAAGTTCTGCGCGCACCCGCTCGTCCGGCACCTGCTGGGCGGGGACGACTCCGCCGGCTGCGGCGGCGAGGGGGCGGCCGTCCGCGCGAGCATCGGGATCGGGACCACCGAGGAGCACATCGACCGGCTGTGCACCGCGCTGGCGCGACTGGCACCGCGCTGACCTGCGGACTCGCCGGCGAGCACAGACGTTTATGGCCTTTGGTCCTGTTCGCCCCTGTAGCGTAGGCAGTCGCGCTACTTCCCGCCGGATCTCCCACCGGGACCCGGCGGGTCGGGGATGAGCACGGACGAAACAGGGGGTGGCGGCGGTGGCCGACGCGTGGCGACCCACGTCGGACTTGGAACGCCGACTGGAGGAGAGCGTACGGGCCGGAGACCAGGAGGGCTACTTCCGCATCCTCGCGGGCAGCGAGCTCGTGGTGCCCGTCCCGGACGACGCCGTCGACGGGGTGCTCGCCGGGCGGTCGGGGCCCGCCTGGCCGACCCGCGAGGAGGACGGCCGCGTCCACGTCCTCGCCTACACCTCCGCCGCCGCGATGCGCGCCTGCCTCGGCCCGTCCTGGCGGCACTTCATGACGCTGCGCTTCGGCGACCTCGCCGAGACCTGGCCCGACGCCCGCTGGTGGCTGGCCGTCGACGCGCCCGGCCACCCGGGCGGCGTCCCGCTGCCGATCGAGGCGCGGATGCCCGCCTGGTTCGTCCGGCAGGTCGCCGACGGCGACGGCCGCCCGCCGCAGGTCGGCCGCCCCGACCTCGCGTCCGCCGCCGCCCCGGCACCCGCACCCGCATCTACGCCTGCCCCGGCGGCACCGCCGGCGCCGGAGCCGCCCGCCCCCGTGGCGGAGCCCGCACCGGAACCGGCTCCCGAACCCGCTCCCGAGCCCGCGGCGCCACCCGCTCCGGCTCAGGCCGCAGCGCCGCCGGCCCCCTCGGCCCCGTCGCCGCCGGCCCCGTCATCGCCGGCGTCGGACGAGTCGCCGTGGGAGGAGCTGCAGGGCCAGCACCGCGAGCTGCCCCGCGAGGCGCCCCGCGAACCGGCCCGGCCCGAGTTCCACCCCGCCAACGACGTCGAACGCGAACTGCTGCGCGCCGCTGCGAACAACGACCACGACCTGTTCCTGCAGACGATGGCGGACACCGAGATCCTGCTGCCCGTCCCGGACGACACCGACTACACGCTCCGCCCCGGCCGCCCCGGCTTCCCGTGGCGGACCCGCGAGATCGACGGCAACACCGTCGTCCCCGTCTTCACCTCCCCCGAGCGCCTCATCGAGGCCGCCCACGCCGCCGGGACCGGCACCGAGTACATCAAGCTGCCGTTCACCGTCGCGCTGCGCTACTGGCCCGACCACGGCTGGCTCCTCGCCATCAACTCCGGCTCCCCCGCCGGCGGCACCGTCATGGCCGCCCAGCTCCCCGGCCTCGCCACCTGGGCCGACCAGCGCGCCGCCGCCCGGATGACCGACCGGTTCGAGCCGCAGAACGACATCGAGCAGCGCCTCTTCGACGCCGCCCGCCGCCGCGACACCGACACCTTCTTCAAGGTGCTCCTCGGCGCGCAGGTCCTCGTCCCCGCCGACCCCGACACCCCGTGGGGCATCGCGCCCGACGACCCGGCGTTCCCGTGGCGGCCCGTCACCGTCCACGGCCGCACGTCCGTGCAGCTGTTCACGTCCCTCAAGTGGATGAACGAGGCGATCGGCTCGTCCCGCTTCGTGATGCCGAGCCTGCTGGACGTCGTGTCCGCCTGGCCCGACCCCGAGTGGACGCTCGTCCTCAACCCCGGCACCCCGATCGACGCCACGATGCCCGGCGAGCAGGTCCGCGCGCTCAGCGGGCCGCCGCGCACCGCGCCCGAGAAGGCCGCCACCCCGCCGTCGGCCGCTACTCCTCCTCCCCCGGAGAACCCCGCCGTTCCCGTCGCACCGGCCGTCCCGTCCACGGACGCGTCCCCGGTGCCCGACGGCGCGCCAAGCGAACCGGCCTCCACCGGCACCGGCACCGGCCCGCAGCAGCGGCCCGGCTACGTCCCGTCCGACCCCGGCGTGGCGGCGATCCCGACCGGCGAGGCGGCCCAGCCGTCCGGTAGCCACGCCGCCCCGAGCCCTGCCGAGCCTGAGCAGCCCGCCTTTCCCGCTGCCGATCCCGCCGTCCCCGGGCCGCCGGACCAGGCTCCAGCGGCACCTTCGGTCACGACCGGCGGTCACCCGACCGCCGTCCCGCCCCTTCCGGCGGAGCAGCCCGCCTTCGGCGCTCCAGACCCCGCCCCGGGAGCCGACCCGCGCCACGACACGGGCCCGCAACCCCAGGTCAGCGCGCCGAACCACGAGCCCACGGTGCCCTCGGCCACCTCCGGCGGATACCCCACCACCGGCCCCACACCACCGACCGAACAGCCCGGCCTCAACGCGCCGGCCCCTGCCCCCGCGCCGGGAGACGATCCGCGCCACACCGGGCCACAACCGCAGGTCAGCGCACCCAACCACGAGCCCTCGGCGCCCTCGGCCACCTCCGGCGGATACCCCACCACCGGCCCCACACCGCCGACGGAATCGCCGGGCTTCAACGCGGCGGACCCTGTCCCCGCACCGGGAAACGACCCGCGCCACACCGGGCCACAACCGCAGGTCAGCGCACCCAACCACGAACCCACGGCACCCTCGACCACCTCCGGCGGATACCCCACCACCGGCCCCACACCGCCGACCGAACAGCCCGGCCTCAACGCGCCGGGAGACGGTCCGCACCAGACCGGTCCCCAGCCTCAGGTCAGCGCAGCGGACCACGAGCCGGCGGCACCGTCCACCACCTCCGGCGGGCACCCCACGGTCGTGCCGCCGCAGCCGCAGGTCGGCGTTCCGGGGGGCGGTGAACCGGTGGCGCCGCCGGTTCCGCCCGGTGGGAGAGAAGACGCGCCCGCTTACGGGCCGCAGCCGCCGGCCGCAGAGCCGTCCTACGGTGCGTACAACACGGCCCTGCCCGGAGACACCGGCCCGCAGCACCTCCCCGCCACGGAAGCGCCGGCAGAGCCCGAGCCGTCAGTGCCGGACGCGGCGGGCGGTTACGCGCCCGAAGCCAACGCGTCCACCGTGACCGGCGGCCACGCGATCGTCGGCCTGGGTCCCGCGAGCGACTCGCCCGCCCCGGAGTCGACCGCCGCGACGGAACCGCCGGGCGACCCGCAGGCGCCGGAGCGGCGGCTGCGGCCGGTCGGCGCCCCCGAGCCAGAGTTCGAGCCCGGCAACCGCATCGACCAGGAGCTCTACGAGGCGGCCCTCGGCGGCGACTCCGACGCGTTCCTCCGCGTCCTGCTGAACGCGAACGTCCTCGTGCCCATCCCGGCGGACGCCCCGCTCGAAGTGACGCCGGTGCAGCGCGAGTTCCGGTGGGACGCGGCGCTGCGCGACGGCACCGCCGTCCGGGTGTTCACCTCCCTCGTCCGGCTGCGGGAGGTCCTGCCGGAGTCCCGGTTCGTCTACGCCGACTTCCGTGAGCTGATCGGCGCGTGGCCCCGCGACGACTGGGCGCTGCTACTCAACCCGGGCACGCGGATCGGCGCGTCCCTGCGCGGTGACCAGGTGCGGGCGCTGAGCGAGTGGGCCCTGCGCGTCGGCCTCGTCCAGGCGCGTCCGGCCGCGCCGCCCGCCCCGCGGGAACCCGCCGCGGACATGACCGTGCAGGACGTCGTCACGGCGGCCCCGGCGCGGACCGAGGACCTCGACGACCGCGTGTCCCAGCCGACGATCATGCAGAAGGTCGTCCCGCACGGGCACGTCGGCTGGTACCTGGAGCAGGGCTACGACCGCGTCGGCGGGTTCGTCCACCCGACGGGCGACGTCGCGGAACTCCAGACGCCCGTCCAGCTGTACGAGGCGCTGGGGCTCCTCTATGAGGACACGCCGTTCTCGCCCGCCGACGAGGGCGTGTACGTCATCCGGTGGCCCGCGTACTGCCCCGACCTGTACCGGATCCCGTTCGGCGGGCGCGACGCGGAGGAGATGGCCTCCTGGGGCGACGCGGGCTGGGTGATCGAGCGGCCCCCGTTCGTCGGCGGCGGGTTCGCGCCCGGCAGCGCGGGCTCCATCCGCGAGTACAAGGTGGACAGCGTCCGGCTCCCGTACGGCGCCGAGATGTACTACCTGGGCATGGATCGTTCGGAGAGGTTCGTCGCGATGTACGACCCCGACCGGCTCGCGTGGCTGCGGCCCGACGCGTCCACCGGTTCCGACGGGCGCGACGGCCGGGCGGGAGCGGCGCAGTGATCAGGGACGGCTACGTGGCGCGCTGGCTCGGCCGCGACTTCGAGGCGGCGCCGGGCGCCGACGGCGAGGTCCGGCTCTACACGCCGGGGCCGACGGACGGGTTCGAGGAGCTGCGCCCCGGCCGGTTCCGGCGGATCGTGCCGGCGTCGGAGGTCGAGGAGCTCCGGTACGTCCGGACGACGTGCCGGTGGCGCGGGGAGCGGTTCGTCATCGTCGGCGAGCACGAGACGTGGCTGCGCGTCGAATATGTCGGCGGCCGCGCCCCGGTGGCCGAATCGCTCGGCCTCGAACGCATTGACCAGGGCGTTTGGCAGGCGTGGGCGCCCGCCACGGAGATAGAGGACGTCCGAGAGGAAGTCATGTGAACGTCCCCGGGGTTGCTTTGGCCCGTTCATCCGTGTTCGCATGAGTCCTGGGACGATCTCCCGGGTACAGCGGGCACAGGCGCTCAAAGGCGATGCGACGGAGGTGCTGGGGCGGTGTACTGCCGACCGGCGGTGAAACCGATCTTTGTTGGGCTCGGGGCGGCGGCCGTCCTCGCCGCCGGAGGCGCGTCCGCCTCCGCCGATGACACCACGTCGCCGGCCCCTTCCGACTCGGCCTCCGCATCACCCAGTCCGGCGCCGAAGCTCACGGTGGTGGCGTCGGTCGAGAGCCCGGCGAACGCGGGAACGAACGCCCTCGTCACGACGCGGGCGTCCACCACCACGGGCACCGCCGAGGCCGTCCATGTGGTCTCCGTCACCCTGAGCACGTCGAACAAGGCCGCGAAGGCGTCGTTCACCGAAGGATGCCGGCCCCCGTCGACGGTCAAGCTCTGCGACTTCGGCAACGTGGGCGCCGACCCGAAGACGGTCACGACCTCCGTCTTCGTTCCCAAGAGCCTGCCCAAGTCCATGATCGTCACCGTCACCGTCACCGTGGCGGGGACCGCCGACGGCAAGGACCTGACCGGCAGCGACACGGCGGCGGTCACCTACCGCCCGCTGAAGACGTCGGCGCCGCCGACCACGTCGAAGCCGACGAAGTCGCCGTCCAAGTCGCCTTCGCCGTCCAAGAGCGCGACGCCGTCGGCGTCGGCGTCCGGCGGCGGGCACGGCTCCTCGTCCGGCGGCGGCAGCGGCAGCGGATCGTCGGGCGGCACGAGCGGGACGACCGGGGGCAGCGGGACGACGTCCGGTAGCGGTTACGTGCCGCCGGAGCCGAACTCGTCGTTCCAGGCGAAGAACCCGCAGGTGGCGTTGCCGCCGATCGCGGCGCCGAGCCCGTCGATCGCGCCGAACACCGTGTCGGTGACGCCGGAGAGCAGGCTGCGCGGGAACAAGGCCCCCGTCGCGCAGGACCTCACCTTCGAGCGGGTCGCGAGCACGCAGGTCGCGTGGCTGGCGGCGCTGATGGTGGCGATCGCGGTGCTGCTCACGCAGCTGCGGCTCGGCAAGCGGCGCGCTCCCGCCGGCGCCGCCGCGGCCGCCATGCGCCGCGCGAAGGGCATGCACCGCCGGACGCGCCGCGGCATGTTCGGCAAGTGAGCGACGCAGTCATCCGGGCAAGCCATTGTCATGGTGCGCGCCACCGGCTTTAGCGTGCCGTTTTTCAACCGCTCTTCCGTGTTTTGGCGGCATTGGCCTGGGCTGTTTCAGCGGCGCCCTGACCTGCCGCGCGGTCCGCTGAGCGGCGCAGCAGGCCGGCGCATCCCTTCAGCAGTTTCAGCAGCAGGAGGAAGATGGCGCCGCCCGCCCCGAAGTAGACGAGCGCGCACAGGATGGCCCATATGAACGAGGGCCGTGACGTCCCTTTCTTGACTATTTCGTAGGACGTTCCGGCCTTCCCGTGCTCTTCGCGGATCTCGAACGTGACCTTGCCGTGCACCGGCCGCCAGGTCTTGAGCCGGGGCCGGTGGACGAACGAGGGCTCGTACGGCGCTCCGTCCTTCTCGAGCGCACATCCGTACTGCGCCCAGCCGGTGATGGCGTCGCGGTGGCAGGACGTCACCGTGGCGGTGTCCACGGTCAGGGTCTTGCCGCCGTTGCGGACGAACGACAACGGCGCGAGCAGGAACTCGACGGCCAGAAGGAAAGACGAGATCAGCAGGGTCGCGGTGGCCCAGCGAGGCGGACGTTCCAGGCGCAGAGCGAGGTCGCGGCGCTTCCTCGCCCGGCGGGATCGCTCGGTCTTTCGTCCCACAGAAGCGACTCCTTGTGGCGGCGCGGCGAAAGACGATATCAGGCGCGGCCGGCTCTGCGGCAGGACCGCAGGTCACGTCATGCGCGGCCGAGGGCGTGGCAGGCGATGGCGGCCGCGGCGGTGACGTTGAGGGAGTCGACGCCAGCGGCGAGGGCGCCGGGGCTCATCGGGATGCAGACGCGCTCGTCGGCCTCGTCGAGCCAGTGGGACGTCAGGCCGTCGCCTTCGGACCCGAGGAGCAGGGCCGCGCGGTCGCCCAGCGGGGCCTTGTCGAGCGGCGTGGCGGTCTGGTCGGGGGTCAGGGCCAGGAGCGTGAAGCCGGCGGCGCGCAGTAGGCCCAGGTCATCGTGCCAGTTGCCCATCCGGGCGTAGGGGATCGCGAAGACCGCGCCCATGGACACCTTCACCGCGCGCCGGTAGAGCGGGTCGGCGCAGCGGGGCGACAGGACGATCGCGTCGATGCCGAGGGCGGCGGCGCACCTGAAGATCGAGCCGACGTTCGCGTGGTCGACGAGGTCCTCGAGGACGAGGATGCGGCGGGCGTCCTCCACGACGGCGCCGAGGGGCGGGAGCGGGAGGCGTTCGAGGGAGGCGAGGGCGCCGCGGTGGACGGGGAAGCCGGTGACGCCTTCGAGGGTGGCGTCGTCGGCCACGTAGACCGGCGCGTCGACGCTGTCAAGGACGTCCGCGAGGGGGGCGGTCCAGCGGTCCGCCATCAGCAGGGAGCGGACGGGGTGGCCGGCGGCGATCGCGCGGCGGATCACCTTCTCCCCCTCGGCGAGGAAGAGTCCGTGCTCGGCCTCGAGGCTTTTGCGCAGGTTGACGTCCCGGAGCCGGGTGTAGTCGGCCAGCCGCGGGTCGGCCGGGGAAGTGACGGTGACGAAGCTGGCCATGCCTCGATTGTGCCGGAGGGAGCGCGGTGCCCGGGTCGCGGCAAGGGGGCGGGGCGGCCGGTTCCGGCCGCGCGCGACGCTTCCGGTTTGCGGCAGGATCACGCTCGGTCCCGGCGTCCGCGCGGGCCCGGTCCACCCATGATCGCGGCCCCGGCGCCGCCCCGTGCCGCCCCGAACGCGGGGCGTGACGGTGGGGAGGCAATGCCAGGATCGTCCGGACATACGCTGATGACCTGCGTCATCATCGATTTTGAGTTCTTTGTAACCTCTAGTTCGTACTACTACAGTGCCGTGGAACATCGGCGGGTTTCTGGTGAATCGAGGGCAGCCATGAGCGGACGTCATCGCAATGACTTCCCTGAGGGGGACGGGGGCGGTCACGACCCGTCCACGCCCGTGTTCGGACCCGCGAACGACGGGTCCTCCGACTGGTTCGGCACCAGGGACTCCCAGAGCCGCCCGCTGACCCAGGAGCCGCAGGCCGGGCCGCCGGGCGCGCCCGCGGCCCCGCCCCCCGCCCCGCCGCAGGCGTCCGGGCCGGGCGAGACGCCCGAATGGTTCACGCCGCGCCGCTCGGCCGAGGAGCCGGTCTACGGCGCCGGCGGCTTCACCGGCGCGTCCGACGCGGGCGGGTACGGGCTCGGGCGGTCCGGCGGGTACGGCGCGCAGGACCCGATGGCGGCGCCCACGCCGCAGGAGCCGCCGCCCGGCCGGTCCTCGTCCCCGCTGGCCGGGACGGGCTACAGCGAGTACGACGCGATCCGCAGCTCGGACGAGACGCCGGCCGGGTTCTTCGGCGGCGGGTCCGCGGGGTCGGGCGGCTCCGGCGGCTACGGCGGCGGATCGGGCGGCGGCGGCGGATCCGGCG
The DNA here is from genome assembly GCF_040299565.1 of Spirillospora sp. NPDC000708. Lineage (NCBI taxonomy): Bacteria > Bacillati > Actinomycetota > Actinomycetes > Streptosporangiales > Thermomonosporaceae > Spirillospora > Spirillospora sp. NPDC000708. The sequence continues at coordinate 14,776 of NZ_JBEPCJ010000092.1, read as the reverse complement.
GATCCGGCGGCTATGGCGGCGGCACCGGCGGCTACGAGTACGGCAAGCGCAAGCGGAAGCGGAGCAAGGCCGCGCTGATCGGGCCGATGGCCGGTGCGGTGGGCCTGGCGCTGCTGCTCGGCGTCGGCGTGTACGCGTTCGCCGAGAGCGGCGGCGGCTGCTCCGGCGACGACGCGCTGAGCCTGTCGGTCGCGGCGGCGCCCGACATCCAGCCGGTGGTCGTGAAGGCGGCGGGCCGGTTCAACGACGCCAAGCACAAGGTCGGTGGCAAGTGCGTACGGGCCGACGTGAAGAAGGCCGACCCGGCGTCGGTGGCGACGCTGCTGTCCGGCCAGGGCGTCGCGGACTCGGCGAACGAGCGGCCGGACGTGTGGATCCCCGACTCCTCGCTGTGGACGGCGCTCGCCCGCGGCGAGGGCGGCGACAAGAACCTGGAGTCGGCGAAGACCTCGCTCGCGAGCAGCCCGATCGTGGTGGGCCTGCCGAAGTCGCTGGCCGTCCAGCTGAAGAAGCAGGGCGTCACGGCCAGCCCGTCCTGGGACAACCTGCTGAAGGCCGCGGGCGGTGTCGCGGGCGGCGCGGTGACCAAGAACCAGATGATCCCGGCCGGCTCGGTCCGGATGGTGGTCCCGGACCCGACCAAGAACGCCGCCGGCATGGGGTCGTTGATGATCACCAGCATGCTGCTGGCGAACGACCCCAACAAGGACTCCATCTTCACCGGCATCGTCAGGACCGTCCGGGAGAACCTCGTTCCGTCAACCACGGAGGAGTTCGCCCACTTCAGCAAGGACCGCACCGGCAAGCAGCCGATCTCCCTGTCGTCGGAGCAGGCGCTGTGGAGCTACAACCAGACCAAGCCGGCCCAGCCCGCGGTGGCGCTGTACCCGACCGAGGGCACGCTGTCGATGGACTACCCGTACACCGTCACCGCGCAGGGCGGCGATGAGCAGAAGGCCGCGCAGCTGCTCGAGAAGGCGATGACCACCGACGCGACCCGCAACGACCTGCGGCAGCTCGGGTTCCGGACGTCCGACGGCAAGGCGCCCACCGGCTTCGGCGCGGCGGCCGGGGTCAGCCCGGCGCGCCCGCGGCAGCTCCCGTCGCCGAAGAGCGGCGACGTCGCGCAGGTCATGCAGGCGTGGTCGAAGCTGACGCTCGGGCTGCGGATGCTCACGCTGATCGACGTGTCCGGCTCGATGGCCGAGCAGGTCGCCCCGCACACCAACCGGCTGCAGGCGATCGCGCAGGTGTCGCAGGGCGGCCTGGCGATGATGTCGAACGACACCGAGCTCGGCCAGTGGCTGTTCTCCACGAACATGAACGGCAAGACGCCGTACAAGCAGACGGTGCCGATCGGCGCGCTCGGCGACCGCATCGGGTCCACCACGCGGCGCGGGCTGGTGCTGTCCTGGCTCAACCAGATGAAGCCGAAGCCGACCGGCGACACCGGGCTCTACCGGACGATGCTGGACGCCTACAAGCTGATGAACAAGACCTACAAGCCGGAGTTCGGCAACTCGATCCTGCTGCTCACCGACGGCCAGAACGACGACCCGGACGGGCCGACGCTCGACCAGACCCTGGCGGAGCTGAGGCGGCTGAAGGACCCGAACAAGCCGATCCAGGTCAACATGATCGGCTTCGGCAAGGGCGTCGACCGGGGCGAGCTGGAGAAGATCGCCGCGGCGACCAACGGGAACGTCCAAGTCGCGATGACGCCGCAGGAGATCTCCAAGATCTTCCTGAAGATGCTGTCGCGGCGCATCACCTCGTAGCGCTCCGACCGCGCCCGGTAGTTCCGTGATTTTCTTGGATTCGGCGTCAACCGGGCGCGGGGGTCGATCGTCATTTCATGTGGAGGCCCGACGGGGAGCGGGGCCGTCGGGCCTCCGACCTCTTCTCCTCCCCGGCCCGCGACGGGGAGCCGCCCGGAGCGCGGGCCGGGAGAGCGGACCGCTCCCCTGACTTCCCTGAGTCCGTCCGCGACGCCGCGGACGAGGACCGCCCCAGAGGCAGCACCCTGATCCCGCGGGAGGACCCTGTGTCCGGTTGGCCCACCCTCGACCGCGCGGACGACGAACGTCTCGCGCGGGAGCTGGCGGCCGGCGATCCCGGCGCCCTCATCCAGGTCATGGATCGCTACGCGGCCCGCCTGTACGACTACTGCCACGCGCTGCTGCGCGACCAGGAGCCCGCGGCGAGCGCCCTCCACGACGCCCTCGTCGCCGCGTACGCGCAGGTGCCGGTGCTGCGCGAGCCGGAAAGGTTCCGCGGCTGGCTGTACGCGCTCGCCCGCAACGAGTGCATGCGGCGGCTGCGCGACCCGGACCGCCCCACCGAACGCCACGAGGCGCCCGAGGTCGGGGACGGCTTCCTGGACGGCGAGGAGCTCACCCGGCGGCTGGAGGCGCGGCGGCTGGTGCACGGCGCGCTGGCGGGGCTGCGCGGCCGCGAGCGGGAGGCCCTCGACCTCATGCTGCGGCACGGCCTGGACGCGGCGGACATCGGCGCCGTCCTCGGCCTGGACGCGCAGGAGGCCACCGACCTGACCGGCACCGCCCTGGCCCGCCTCGACGACGCGCTCGCCGCCGCGCACATCGCGCACTCCGGGCGCGACGACTGCCCGGCGGTCGCCGACCTCGCCCCCGACGGCGACTGGCCGCTGCCGCCGCCCGCCGTCCGCCGGCTCGTCCACCACATCCAGGGGTGCCCGGTCTGCTCCGAGCGGCGCGAGCGGAACGTGTCGGCGGCGCGGCTGCTGAACGTCCTGCCGGTCGCGATGATGCCGACCGACCTGCGCGGGCACGTCATGGCGACCGCGACGGACGCGGCGCTCGCCGCCGACATGGCGGCCATCGCGCACCGGGCCGGGCCGTTCGACGCGTGGGGCTGGCCCGAGCACCCCGGGGAGGCGCACGCGGAGCAGCGGCGCCGCGGCACGCCGCGCGCCCTGTGGCCCGCGCTCGCCGCCGCCGCGGCGGTCGTGCTGATCGTCGTGGGGGCCTTCTTCCTGATGCCGGGCGGGTCGCCGGGGAACACGAGCGCGCAGTCCGCGCCGTCGGGCTCGTCGTCGGCACCGGACCCGTCGGAGTCCACGACGTCGCTGGACCCCACGAAGTCGCCGACGCCGTCGGCGACCAGCACGTCCCCGACGCCGACGCCCACGCGCACCTCGGCCACGCCCACGCCGACGCGCACCCACACGCGGGCGTCCCACTCCAGCAAGCCCGCCCCCACCCACAGCAAGCCCACCAAGGGCACCCTGTCGGTGACCGGATGCAGCATCTCCGGACCCGGCGGCAGCTGTCCCGTGTCCGTGCGCGCGGTCGGCGGGAGCGTCAGCTGGTCCGTGACGGGCACGTCGTCGTCCCTCATCAGCGCTGGCGGTAGCGGTACGCTCCCGAGCGGCGGCTCGACCACCGTCACCGTCACCCTGGCGGACTCCTGCACCGAATCCGGCGGCGGGACGGTCTCCTTCTCGCCCGGCGCGGCCGCGTCCGTCACCTGGACCTGCGCCTCGCCGAACGGGCAAGGCGGCGGCTCCGGCGGGCAGTGAGACCCAGATCACATTCGCTTGCGTAGTCGCTGTTCCGGAAGGCGATACGGCCACGCCGCGTACCGTCACGGTCACAAAATTCGGACCAACGGGAGAAATTCCATCAAGTTGGTGGCAAGATCGGGCAACCAGAGCGCGCCTGTAGGCGTCCAGACGCCGGCGCTCACCGGGGGCACGATCGACGACACTGATTCGACTGGAGGGTTCCGTGGCCGGTGAGCCGGGGTCCGCGCGCAACGACGACCTGAGGCTGGCGGAGTCGCTGCGGGCCGGGGACGTCATCGCGCTGACCGAGGTGTACGACGCCTACGCTCCATTCCTCTTCGACTACTGCCACGGCCTGCTGCGCGACCGCGTCGAGGCGGCCGGGGCCCTGCGCAACTGCGTGATCTCGGCCCGCGAGCACGTCGGGCGGCTCGGCGAGCCGGACCGGCTGCGCGGCTGGCTGTACGCGATCGCCCGCAAGGAGTGCATGCGGCGCCGCGAGAGCCCGAACCGGCACCTCGGGCAGGAGGCGCCGGAGGCGGAGGACGACCTGTCCGCCGAGCAGCTGGCCCGCCGCGAGGAGCGGCGGCTGCTCGCGCACAGCGCGCTCGCCGCGCTCAACGGCCGCCAGCGCGAGGCGATCGACCTGTCCGTCCGGCACGAGCTGGACGAGGTGGACCTGTCCGGCGTGTTCGGCATCCCGCTGGAGGAGACCCTCGAGCTCGTGGAGCGGTCGCGGACCGGGCTGGACGCCGCGATCCGCGCCGCGCTGATCGCGCAGAACCACTGGAAGGACTGCCCGAGCGTCTCGGCGCTGACGGAGTCGTGGCCGCTGGCGCCGCAGACGGCGGCGTCGCTGGTCCGGCACGTGGCGAGCTGCCCGGTGTGCGCGGAGCTGGAGACGCCGCCGCTGCCCGCGGACCGGCTGCTGTCGGTGCTGCCGATCGCGGCGATCCCCGCCGACCTGCGGCTGGACGTGCTGACGGCGGCGACGGCCGAGGACCGGGCCGGCAACCGCCGGGCCATCGCGGCGTGGACGGAGCCGTTCGACGAGTACGGCTGGCCGCTGCCCTACGACGCGACGCCTGCGCGGGCGAAGGACCGCGGCACCGGCGGCCGGCGGCGCGGCCCGATCATCGGTGCGGCCGCGGCCGCCGTGGCCGCCGTCGTGGTGCTGGCCGGGGCGATGACGGCGTTCGGCGGCGAGGGCGAGCCGGACGCGGCGGGCACGCCGTCGTCGGCGTCGACCGGCGCCGGCGCCGGCGGTTCCGGCGACCCGAGCGTCCCGGCCGAGCCGATGCCGAGCGACCCGTCCCCGACGGTGTCGACCACGTCGCCGTCACCGTCGAAGTCCCCGTCGGAGTCGCCGTCCGCGTCGAAGTCCTCGTCGACGTCGGCGACGACCAAGCCGCCGTCCCAGCCCACCACGCAGGCGCCGCCCCCGCCGCCCCGGACGGGCCATCTGGCGGTCAGCGGATGCGACATGCACGTGAGCGATTCCTGCACGGTCACCGTCCGGGCCGTCGGCGGCCCGGTGAACTGGCGCGTCACGGGGACCTCCGGCGAGCTGAGCGCGCACGGGTCCGGGCACCTGGCGGCCGGCCAGAGCGCCGGCGTGTCGGTGTCGCGGACGAACGGCCTGTGCTGGGGCTCGAGGAACGGGTCCGTCTCGTTCGCCCCGGGCGGGTCCGCGTCCGTCGGGTACTGCTGACGCGGCCCGCCCGGGAGGGTCACCAGGGGGAGCCGGCGTCGAGGACGGCGTGGGCTCGGCCGAGCAGGAGCGGGACTGCGGCGCCGATCTGGTCGAAGCCCTCGCCGACGGTCGCGTTCTGCAGGAAGCGGGCGTGGATGCCCTCCAGGATGACGGCGAGCTTGAAGCACGCGAACGCGACGTAGAAGTCGAGGTCGGCGAGGTCGAAGCCGGTCAGCTCGGCGTAGCGCTCGGTGAACTCGCGACGGCTGAAGAACCCCGGCGCGGCCGTGATCGTGGCGCCGACGGGGAGCTGCTCGGCGTCGCCGGGCTCGGCCCAGTAGACGAGGGTGAGGCCGAGGTCGGACAGCGGGTCGCCGAGCGTCGACATCTCCCAGTCCACGACGGCGACGATCTCGGGGCGCGGCTCCAGCCGGGCCAGCGCGTTGTCGAGCCGGAAGTCGCCGTGGACGAGCCGGGCCGGGGCGTCGGCGGGGAGCCGCTCGGCGAGCCGCGCCACGAGCCGGTCGTACTCGGGCAGGTCGTGGGTGTTGCCGGTGGCCTTGATCGCGTCCTGTGAGCCGTCCCACTGCTTGCCCCAGCGCTTGAGCTGCCGGGCCATGTAGCCGGTGGGGCGGCCGAAGTCCTCCAGCCCGGCGGCCTTCACGTCCACGGTGTGGATGGCGGCGAGCGCGCCGGCGAGCGCCTCGCTGAGGCCGCGCGCCTGCTCCGGGGTGAGGTCGTCGGCGTCCTCGCGGGTGCGCAGCACGCGGCCGTCGACGTAGTCCATGAGGTAGAAGCGGGCGCCGATGACGTCCTCGTCGTCGCAGAACGCGAGGGTGCGCGGGACGGGCACGGAGCCGGCGTCGCCGAGCGCGGACAGCACCCGGTACTCGCGGCCCATGTCGTGGGCGGTCGGCAGGACGTGCCCGAGCGGCGGCCTCCGCAGCACGATCCGCCGCCCGCCGGCGAGGGTGAGCCCGTAGGTGAGGTTGGAGCGGCCGCCCGCGATCAGGTCGATCGCGCTGATGCGGCCGGCGCCGGGCAGTTCGCGGGCCAGCCAGTCCGCGAGGCGGGGGACGTCGATGCCGGGCACCCCGGCCGGAAGGTCAGCGTCAACGGTCATGACCCACCATTAGAACGCGGCTCGGTCCGGGCCGTGCAGCCGCCCCCCGGAGTGGGGCCCGCAGAGTGCGGCCCGCAGCATCCCCCGGACGGGCCGGATGATGCGCTCGGTAACCCCTCGGCCACATCCGGACACCGGCCGAAGCCGGTAAACCGTACCCCCATCACGGTGGTGACCTGCGACGATGATGTCCGAAATGCCGTTAAACCTCCGAGGCGCTGAAACTTGCGGAGAAAACGGGTTTGCTCGGGTGGATTCGGAAGACGCCATGGGTACGCCTCTGCATCGACTGCCGCGAAGAGTGGGCTTCGTCGTGGTCGCACGCGCCTGCCGTTGTTCCCAGCCCGTGGCGGCAAGCTGGACTCATGGGTCCCGCTGGGCTAAGAGAAGAGGACTAGACCATTCGGGGCTAGACCGCCCGATTGGGGGGACGCAACCGTGGCAGACGCATGGCTGCCGGGAGCCGGCCGCATGCCGGCACGACACGACGGTGGAGCGCTACGGGGAGGTGCGCCCCGTGCCGTATGGCTGTCCGGTGAGTGCGATCCCCGCAGCGTCTCGGCGCGGTCGGCGGCCGCCGACCTGCTGAAGGAGGAACGGCCGCCGCACCTGGTCTGGCACCCCGGCTCCGGGGACGTCGTCCAGCTCGTGCCCGCCACCCGGGCGGCGCTCCTGCTCGGCCTGCCGGCCGGCCGCGAGGGCCGCGCCTGCGTGCAGATCATGGTGGTCGGCCAGTCGCGGGTACCGTTCACCGGCTCGCTGCTCCTCGGCGTCGAGGCGATCGTCGCGTGGCTGGAGACCTGGGGCGTCGCCCGCCGCTGGCCCGCCGGCCCCCCGCTGCCGTCGCCGCAGTCGTACCACGCGCTGCGGTCCCGCCGGGACTGGGCGCGCGGCGGCCACTTCGGCGCCTCGCAGGTGCCGATGGCCGAACGCCCCGACCCCGGCGGCATCGACATCCGCCGCATCACCGGCCCCGAGACCCCGGTCGCGCCGATCCCGGCGCCCCGCGCGCCGATCCCTGAGCCGCCCGGCGCGCCGCTGCTGCGGGCGCGCCCGCCCCGGGCCCACGACCCCGTCCGGGCGGACGCGGCCGACGCGCCCGCACGCCCGGCGAGGACGGCGCCGCTGCCCGCCCCCCAATCGACCCCCGACCATCCGCCGCCGCAGGGCGAACCGGTGCCGGTCGGTTCGCCGGCGCTGTCGAACTAGCTCCCGGCACGGTCTCCAGCGGATCCGGCGCCCGGCTCAGAGCGGGGCGCCGGACGCGTCCCGCCCGGATTCCGCCGCGTCCCCGGATACCGCCGCGTCCCCGGATACCGGCGCGGGCCGTGCCGCGCACGCCAGCTCGCGGACGATCGCGCATCCGGCCCGCAGCTCGGCGGGGCTGCCCGCCGAGCCGTAGCCGACGACGAGCCCGCTGAACGAGCGCGGCCCCGCGTGGTGGCGCTCCAGCGGGTCCACCAGGACGCCGCGGTCCGCCGCGTCCCGCGCGACCCGCTCCGCGACCGCGTGCGGCAGGTCCACGACGAGGTGCAGCCCGGCCGTGTCGCCGCGCAGCCGCAGCCCGTCCAGCGCCCGCACCACGACCTCGCGGCGCCGCGCGTACTCCCCGCGCATTCGCCGGACGTGCCGGTCCAGGTCGCCGCGTTCGAGGAACAGCCGGAGCGCGTGCTGCGGGACGACCGCCGTCCGGTCGTTCAGCTCCTCGCGCCGCAGCGCGATCGCCGCCACCAGGTCGGGACGCCCCACGAGCCAGCCGACGCCCATGTCCGCGGTGAGGATCTTCGCCGACGTGCCGAGGTAGACGACCACGTCCGGGTCCAGCCCGTACAGGGCGGGCAGCGGCGCGACGTCGTAGCGGAACTCGCCGTCGTAGTCGTCCTCGGCGATCAGCGCGCCCGTGCGCCGCGCCCACGCCAACAGCGCTTGCCGCCGCGGAACCGGCAGCACCCCGCCCATCGGGTACTGGTGGGACGGCGTCGTGTACACCAGGCGCAGATCGTCCGGAAGGCCGTCGACGATCAGGCCGTGCTCGTCCACCGGGCACGAGACGATCTCGGCGCCGCGCCCCTCCAGCACCGAGCGCGCGCGCCGGTACCCCGGCTCCTCCACGCCGACCCGGTCGCCCGGCCGCAGCACCGTCGCGGCCAGCAGGTCCAGGCCGTTCGTCGCGCCGCGCGTGATCAGCAGGCCGTCGACCGGGCAGGCCACGCCGCGGCTGCGCCGGATGTACTCGGCCAGCGCCACCCGAAGCTCCGGCACCCCGTGCGGCTCCTGCCGCTGCTGCGGCGGCATGCCCGCCGCGAGCCGCCACGCCCGCCGCCACGCCGGGGTGTCCAGCGCGCCGACCCACGCCATCCCCGGCCGCAGGTCGACCTCGCCCGGCCGGGCGGGCCTGCGGGTCCGCCCGGCCAGGCCGCGCGGCGGCTCCCGGCCCGGCGCCGGATCGGCCGCGACGCCGTCCGTCACGTACGTCCCGGACCCGTGCCGGCCCTCCAGCCAGCCCTCCGCGTACAGCTGCTCGTACGCCTCCGTCACCACCGTCCGGCTGACGCCCAGCAGCGCGGCCAGCGCCCGGCTCGCGGGCAGCCGCTCCCCCGCGGCCAGCCGCCCCTCCCGCATCGCGGCCCGCAACTGCCCGACGAGCTGGGCGTTCATCGGCTCGGCCGCGGCGCGGTCGATGGTGAGCGGCAGATCGATCGACAAAGTGGTCTCCGGCTTTCCGTTCCAAGTGGCTCTACTGACCAGGCCACTCGCGTCCTAGCGTAAACGGACATGAAGCCGCTTTCCGCCACGCCCCGCACCAGCCTCGGCCGCTACCCGGAACGCTCCACGCCCGACCGGGCCGTCCTCTACGAGATCCTCGACGCCGGCCTGATCTGCCACCTCGGCGTGGTCGTGAACGGCGCGCCCCGCGCCGTCCCCACCTGCTACGGCCGCCTGGGCGACACCCTCTACGTGCACGGCTCCACCGGCGCGTCCAGCATGATGACGGCGCCGTCCCAGGAGGTCTGCGTCACCGTCACCCACCTCGACGGCCTCGTCCTCGCCCGCTCGCTCTTCCACCACTCGATCAACTACCGCAGCGCCATGGTCTACGGCGTCCCGTCCCCGGTGACCGGCGACGACGAGAAGCGCGCCGCGCTCCGCGTCATCACCGAGCAGCTCGCCCCCGGCCAGTGGGACGCCGCCCGGCAGCCCACCCGCAAGGAGCTCGCCGGCGTCGCCGTCCTCGCGCTCCCGCTCGACGAGGCGTCGGTCAAGGTCCGCCAGGGCCCGCCCGGCGACGAGGACGAGGACTACGCCCTGCCGGTCTGGGCCGGCGTCCTGCCCGTCCGGCAGGCGTTCGGCGCCCCCGTCCCCGACCCGGCCCTCGCCCCGGGCATTTCCGTCCCCGCGCACATCGCCGCCCGGTAACTCGATGCCCCGCGCAGTCGTCCATGGTCGTAGGGTGAACCCCATGAACGAGCGGCTCGTGTGGATCGACTGCGAAATGACGGGACTCGACCTGCGCGCCGACGCGCTCATCGAGATAGCCGCTCTGGTCACCGACAGCGAGCTGAACATCCTGGACGAGGGCGTCGACGTGATCATCAAGCCGCCGCCGGAGTCCGTCGCGCAGATGACCAAGGTCGTCCGCGACATGCACACCACGTCCGGCCTGCTGGAGGAGCTCCCGGGCGGCATCACGCTGACCGAGGCCGAGGAGATCGTGCTGAACTACGTGCGGTCCCACGTCAAGGACGCCAAGAAGGCCCCGCTCTGCGGCAACTCCATCGCCACCGACCGGTCCTTCCTGGCCCGCGACATGCCCGCCCTGGACTCCCACCTGCACTACCGCATGGTGGACGTCTCCTCCATCAAGGAGCTGGCCCGCCGCTGGTACCCGCGCGTCTACTTCGCCAGCCCGGAGAAGAAGGGCGGGCACCGCGCCCTCGCCGACATCACCGAGAGCATCCAGGAGCTGCGCTACTACCGCGCCGCCGTGTTCGTCCCGCAGCCCGGCCCCGACTCCGAGACGGCCCGCGCGCTCGCCGCGGACATCTCGGCCGGCTGACGCCCGCCGCGGCTGACCCACTCCCCGGGAGCCGCTACACTACTGGGAGCCGGAAGCGATTCCGGCCACGGTGGGTGTAGCTCAGCTGGCAGAGCACTTGGTTGTGGTCCAAGATGTCGGGGGTTCAAGTCCCCTCACTCACCCCAGGCGAGAGAAGCCCTGGCCGTCGTGACGGCCAGGGCTTCTTCCTTTCCCCCCACGCAAGGAGATCGCCATGTCCTACGCCCCGTCGGTCCGCACGGACGTCCCGCCGCCCGCCGAACTCTGGGCCCGCGGCGTCGTCAAGGCCATGCTCGCCCCCTACCTCGACGACTGCGCCGGAAGGCTCCACGTCGACGGCGGCGGCCTGCGCACCGAGGACATCGGGAACGGCTACTGGGCGCTGAGGTGGGTCGAAGGCGGCCGGGCCGTGCTGTACGGCTACGACAACGACTACCCGGACACGCACATCCAGGACCTGCCCGCCGACCTGCTCGCCGGCGGCCCGGCCTGGCTGCCCTGGGAGTGGCTCCAGGGTCTCCTGGTGAAGGAGGGCTGGTCGGTGGCGTTCCTGCGCTGGTGGGACGGCGCCTGGGCCGGTGCCCCGATCCCCGAGGACGTCGACGACGGCCTGCCGATCATCCTCGCCGACGACGCCGTGAGCCTGGACGGGATCATCGGCGAGGACGGCTCCCCCTCGGCGGAGGCCCACGGAAACCTGATGCGCGCGGTGACCGAGGGCACCGTGGACCGGGCCGCCGTCGAAGCGCTGCTCGCCTCACTGGACCTGCACGGAAGCGACGCCCGCGAGGCGCTGGACGTCGCCGCCCGCGCGGGCGTCACGCGGGACGCCGTCCTGCCCGAACTGCCCGCCGGCCAGGGCGAACCGTCCGGCCGCCGCGTCCCGGTCGTCAACGACGACCACCTGCCGGCGGTGACGGCGATGGCGGCGCGCGAAGGCGTCCGGATCGGCGAGCCCACCGACGAGGCGCCCCTCGCGACCGTGCCGCCCCGGTTCTGCTTCAACGGCCCCGAGACGGCCCCCGCGCCCTGATTCCGGGGTCCCGATCCCGGCGGACCGGGGCATTCGCCTGCACGGCGCGCGTGCTCGTTCGTTGGCTCAGGATGATCGGACGGTTATGCTCCGTCCTTATAAACGCCAACGACACCCCAAGGGCGACGGATGAGTGTCGATGAGACCGCCCCACTGCGCGTGCTTGTGGTGGACGGCGACGCCCACGTGCGGGCGGATGTGATCTCCCTGCTCGACGGCAGCAGCGAGCTGCAGGTCGTGGCCGAGACCCACGACGCGGCGGCGGCCGTGCCGCTGGCGGAGCGGCTGCGGCCCGACATCGTGCTGCTGGACGCCGGCGCCGCGCACCACGCGACCCCGCTCAGCCGCTCGTCCCGGGTGTTCGTACTGGCCTCCCCCGACGACGGCCCCGCCGTCGAGACGGCGATCCGCGGCGGCGCCTGCGGGCACCTCGTGCCCGGCGCGTTCACCGTCCACGACCTCATCCGCAGCGTCCGCGACGCCAACCGGGTCTCGCTGGGCCTGTCGGCGCGCGAGGCCGAGGTGATGGACCTGATCGCCACCGGCCGCTCCAACGGCGAGATCGCCCGGCAGCTGTTCCTCAGCGAGAAGACGGTGAAGAACCACGTCAACCGCATCTACGGCAAGCTCGGCGTCAGCTCCCGCGCCACCGCGATCGCGCTGTGGCGGGGCATCGTGAGCGTCCTGCCGGGCAGGGAGTAACCGATTCGCACTGGTCCGCGGGTCCTGCTACTGTTCTTCCTGTCGCCAGGGACACCGGCCAAGGCCGGAGGCCCTCAAGACAAGCGCCGTTAGCTCAATTGGCAGAGCAGCGGACTCTTAATCCGCGGGTTCGGGGTTCAAGTCCCTGACGGCGCACGCGCTGGCCCTCCATGGTCGCGAGCAAGGCTCGCACCCGGAGGGCCTTTCCATTTCCCGGACCCGGGAAACCCGGTGAGGTGCGCCGGGACGGCGCCTCGGGCGCGGCGCGTTCAGCGGGCGCCGCCGCCGGCGACCGACCCCAGCCAGAGCAGGTCACGGGCGCGCGTCATGGCGACGAAAAGCTGCCGGCGGGCCAGTTCGGCCCGCTCCCGAGCCGCCGCGTCCGCGGTGCCCCCGTCCGCAGCGGTGAGGGCGGCGTCGTGGTGCGGCAGGAAGACGTGCTTGAACTCCAGCCCCTTGGCCCGGCGGTAGGTTCCGAGCTTCACCGCCTCGACCGGCCGCCCGTCGTAGCCCTCCAGCCGCACCACCGGAATGCCCGCGCGGGTCAGGAGCCGGTCGTAGCGGCCGATCTCCCGGCGCGACGGGCACAGCACCACCGCGCCCGCCCACGGCCCGGAGCCGTCCGGCTCCTCGTCCGCCAGCGCCCGGAGCGCCTCGACCAGCCCGCGGTCGTGCTCCTCCTCGTCCCCGGCCTCCACCCGGACGACCCGCCCCTCGTGGTAGGTGAGGTCGACGGCTCGGCGGCCGTTCGGGCTCGGGCCGTCCAGATCGTCGAAGGGGTCGCCGGACACCAGGTCCATCGCCGCCTCGAGGATCGCCGCCGCGTTCCGGTAGTTGGTGCGCAGGACCGCGCCCCGGCCCTTGACCGCGATGCCGGCGTCGCCGAGCCGGAACCCGCCCGGATACACCGCCTGCTGCCCGTCGCCGATCAGCAGCAGCCCGTTCGGGCCGTCGCCCGCCAGCGCGTGCAGCAGCTTCACGCCGACGAGCGTGAGGTCCTGCACCTCGTCCACGATGACGGCCGAGTACGGCGGATCGGCGGGCCGCTCCTTCAGCTCCGCCAGGGCCGCCAGCAGGACGTCGTTGAAGTCGCAGACGCCGCGCTCCTCGCGCAGCAGCTCGTACTCCTCGTAGAGGAGCCAGGCGGCCTCCCGGTGCACGGGCTGGAGCGCGGTCCGGCGGCCGTGCCGGGCCACCGTCCGGTACTCCTCCAGGGAGGTCAGCCCGCGCCCCTTGATGACGTGGTCGATCTCCTCGCGCCAGTACCCCGGCATCGGGTCGATCTCGGCGAGGGCGCTGTCGCGGCCGATCGTCAGCCAGGCGCGCGAGAAGGCGTCGTCCGCGCGGGCCGCGTTGAGCGGCACCTCGGCGCCGCGCTCGGCGAGGAACGCCGTCGCCCAGCCGTGCAGGCTGGAGAACTCGACGCGGTCGGCGAACACGCCGGCCATCCGCTCGAAGAGCCGCCGCTGCACGCGCGGCAGGTTGTTGACGAAGGTGACGTAGAGGACGCGGTCGCGGCCGCGCCCGGCGAGATGGGCCGCCCGGTGCAGCCCGACGACGGTCTTCCCCGTCCCCGCCGGACCGCTGATGCGTGCGGGTCCGTTCCAGTCGCGGCGGGCGATCGCCACCTGGTCCGGGTGCAGGAACGTCATCCACCGCTCGATGGGCGCGTGCAGGAGCGACTCCAGGGCGGCCTTCTCGACCTCTTCGGTCGCGAACAGGGCCGCGCCGTCGTCCTCGAGACCGGGGCCGCCGCCGGTGCCGCCCTCCTTGAGCGCGGCGGGCTCGTAGGCGGGGAACGCCTCCGCCAGGTGCGCGGCGACGACCCCCACCAGCGCGGGCGTCAGCCGCTTCGGCTCGGCGACCAGCGCGTGGACGAGGTCGGGATGGCCGAGCAGCCGGACCCGCCCCACCCGCGTGTCGAGGCGGTGCCCGGCGAACGCCATGACCGGGACCAGCGCGACCGGCGACAGCCCCAGCGCCGCGACCTCCTCCTCGGCGGTCCGCGTCATCGCCAGCAGCTTGCGGATCTCCTCGTCCCGGGGCACGCCCCCGGCGGCCAGCCGCCCGTCGCTGACGACCGGGCGGTCATGCCAGCGCTTCACGTCGATGACGAACACGCCGGCGGGACCGATGAGGATCATGTCGATGTTCGCCGCCCGCGTCCCCGGCCAACGGCGGTCCACGAGCAGCCGCCAGCCGACCGCCGTCAGCCCGACGAGCGTGGCGGCGACCGCCCGCTCGGCCTCGGCGGCGGCCTGCCAGCGCCCGGCCAGCCGGTAGGCCTCCCGGGAGCGCCGGGCCAGTTCGAGCGCCTGCTCGCGGGCGCGCCGTCCCCGTTCCCCGGCCGAACCGCCTGCCGCCATCGCCCCGCCTTCGCTCGGCATCCGGATCCCGCCAAGAAGTTACGCTCTTCCCCGATCAGCGGCAATTGTCGCCCGCCGCCACCGGGACGCGGCCCCCTCCGGACGCGACGAACCCCGCTCTCGTCCGGGGACGGGAGCGGGGTTCGCGAGTTGGGGGGATGTCGGGGGGAGCCGGGGGCGTCTGGTTAGGGATCCGTCCTGGCGGGGTCGGGTCATCCGAGGGGCTTGGGGGCGCCCTTGGTGCCGGCGCCGTGGCCC
>NZ_JBEPCJ010000091.1:34528-45860 GCF_040299565.1 Spirillospora sp. NPDC000708 | reverse complement strand
GGCAGGCGGCGGCGTGCGCGGCCGCGTCGGCGGCGGCGAGCACCGCGCCGAGGCGTTCCAGCCGGGCCGACGCGTCCTCCAGGGCGGCGGCGTCACCGTCCCACAGGCCGCCGGCGTGCGCGGCGGCGGCGGGCGCGAGCGGGCCGTCCACCTCGGAGGCCAGCTCGGCGAGGCGCCCCGCGACGCCGGCGTCACCGAAACGGGCGGCGGTGTGCAGCGCCGAGACCTCCAGCGCGGGCTGCCCCTGCGACGCGGCGAGCACGGCCGCCCGCCGGGCGGTCGCGGCGGCCTCGCTGACCGCGCCCTCGGCCGCCGCCACCCACGCCTCGGCCAGCAGGACGTCCGGCGCCATGAACACCAGCGACGGGTGCTCGGCGGCCCGGGCCCGCTCCAGCGCCCGCCTCGCCTCGGGCGCGTCGCCCGTCATCGCGAGCGCGGGCGCCAGCCGCAGCGGCAGGCAGAACGCCCAGCCGCCGGGGTCGGCGCCCTCGATTCCGGCGACCGCCTCCCGCAGCAGCCGCACGGCGCTCCTCACCTGCCCGCGGTCGCGCATCACCTCGGCGTAGGCGCCGCCGGCGAACAGGTACCCGGCGCCGGGAACGGCCCGCGCCGCCTCGTGGAACCGCCGCGCCGCGTCCTCGGCGTCGTGCAGCCGGCCGGCGAGCCGCAGCGCCCGCACCCACGCGTCGAACCCGCCGATCCGTACCTGGCCGGTGCTGTAGGAGACGGCCAGCGCCTCGATCCTGGCCATGGCCTCGCCGAGGCCGTCGAGGCGGCCGAGCCCGCAGCACGCCGCGGCCAGCCCCCACCCGGCGAGCGTCACCGCCTCCGGGGACGACGCCGACGCCATGACGGCGCGCGCCGCGGCGGCGGACCTCCCGGGGCGGGCGAGGAACGCGTCGAAGACCGAGCGCATCGCGGTCAGCGCGTCGCGCGCGGCCGGGTCGCGGACGGCCGCCTCCGCCTCGGCGAGCACCGCCTGCGCGTCGTCCGGGCGGGCCAGAGTCCAGAACAGGTTCCCGGCCCGCGGCAGCGTCGCCCGGACGCGCTCGGCGTCGTCGCCCGCGAGCGCCTCCAGCGCGGCCAGTTCCTCCTCGGCCTCGGCGCCGTTGCCGGACCATGTGAGCGCGTAGCCGAGGACGAGCCGCACCGCCGGCCCGCCGCCCGCCCGCACGGCCGCCGCCGCGAGCCGGGCCGCCAGCGCGAAGTCCAGCATTTCCAGCGCGGTGCCCGCAGCGGCGGCGAGGACGTCCGCGTCGTGGGGAAGGTCGGAGTCGAGCATGAGCACGGCGCGGCGGAGCGTGTCGTCCGCCCGGCGCGCCCCGGTGCCCGCCAGTGCCCGGGCGATGCGGCCGCGCCACCGGCGCGCGCGTAGCCGCCCGCATGACGCCCGTTCCACCTCCCCGTACAGCGGATGCGCCAGCCGCGCCTGCTGGCGGCGGCCGTCCGCGCGGACCTCGACCAGCCCGCGCGCCTCCGCGTCCTCGACCGCCGCCGGGTCGGTCAGCCGCGCCAGCAGCGGCACGCCGAGCGGCTCCCCGAACGCCAGCGCGTCCAGGACGTCGCGCTGCGCCGCGGTGAGCCGCCCCATCCGGGCCCTGATCAGGTCCGTCAGGCCGGGCGGCAGCGCGGGCCCGGACCGCCACCGCCACACCCCGTCCACCTCGCGCAGCGTGCCGGCGTCCACCTCACCGTCGACCAGGTGCCGCAGGTAGAGCGCGTTCCCCTGGGTGACCGTCCACAGCCGCGCCGCGTCCCGGCTGTCCACGGGACCGCCGAGGACCGCCTCCAGCAGCCGCGCCGTCCGCGTCGAGGGGAGCGGCCGCAGCTCCAGCCGGGTCAGGTGCCCGTCCTTCCACAGCGCGGTGACCACGTCCGGAGCCGGCTCCCCGGCGCGCAGCGTGAGCACGCCCCGCGCCGTGCGCCTCAGCACCAGCTGCTGGACGACGAACGCTGACAGGTCGTCCAGCAGATGGGCGTCGTCGACGCCGACGACCGCGCCTCCCGGGCCCGCACCCGCCAGGACGTCCGTCGCCCGGCGCACCAGCTCCGCGGGATCGCCGCCGGTCTCGCCGAGCAGGGCGGTGAACGCGCCGAGCGGGAGCGTCCTCGCGGCGTTCGACGCGGCGGCCCAGCGGACGGCGGCACCGCGCCGCTCCGCCGCCGCCAGGGCCTCGCGCGCGAGCCGCGTCTTGCCGACGCCGGGAGGGCCCGCCACCACCACTCCGGCGGGCCCTTCGCGCGCCTCCAGAACGCCGGTGATGTACCGCAGTTCCTCGTCGCGCCCGGTGAGCGGCCACCCGCGCCACATAGGCGGGACAGTACCCACGCGTCACGCAGGGGAGCACCTTGGACACTGACCGGCTTCGGCCGTTCGCGCCCGGCGGGGGCCTGCGACGGCCCGATCCGGCCGGAAGACGAGTAGTCCGCTACTCATGCGCATCGGGACCGCCACACCCATGCTTGCCTCACGCGAGGCGGCGATGGCCCGCCGCCGACAGGGCGACCGGCGCGCTGGGGAACGCGCCGTCCATCAAGGGAGGTCGGAAGGCATGTCCGGGTGGTATCGGCAGCGGTTGCCGGCGGCCGCGCTGGCGCTGTGCCTGGCGTGCGCCGCGTGCGGGGGCGGCGACCACGGCTCGCGAGGTGCGAGCGGGGCAGGCGGGGGATCGGTGGGCGGTTCGCAGCCGGGCGGCCACGGGCCGGGGGCGGGCGGCCCCGGCGGTCCGGGCGCGGGCAACGGAGACGGCGGCGAGGCTCCCGGCAGCCCGATGCGCGTCCCGGAGCTGGACAACCCGCCGGTCAGCCAGAGAGCACCTGAGAACATCCGGGAGGTGCTCCTGGCGCAACTGGCCCCCATCTGCCGGAGCCACGGGTGGACCCCGCCATGCGTCGACGTGGAGATCCACCATGAGGACCTCGGCAACCCCGACAAGACCCTCTGCCTCGGCGACCACCTGGACCCGGCCGAGGGCGCGCCCCTCCGGCGGGGCCAGACGATCGTCATCGTGACGGGGGACGGGCCGTGCCTCGACGGCGGATCGCCCGATCCCGGGCCGCCGGATCCCGGGTCGCCGGAACCGGAGAGCCCGCCGCCGGACGGCGGGTCGCCCGTGCCCGAGGCGTCCTCTTGACGGCCGGCGCCGAGCACACGGCGGCACCGCCCGGAGAGCGGCCGCCACCGGCGCCGCCTCGGCCGTCTCCACCCGCCCGGTCGCCCGCGTCCGCCCCGCCGGCGTCCGGGACGGAGGGGGAGTCCGGCGCCGCGGCGAACGAGAGCGCCTACACGTCGGGGCTGCGGAGGTTCGGCGACGTCCTCCGGTCGGTCGTGGCGCCGACGGCGCTGGCCTCCGCGCTGCTGTACTACTTCGGCTGGAACGACGTGAACTGGTTCTTCCAGTACTTCGGGGTGAACGCCAACGCCCTGAACTTCACGACCGTGGACTACCTCATCTACAGCGTCGACGCGCTGTACGTCCCGCTGACGGTCGGCGCGCTGGCCGGGCTGGTCGCGGTGTGGGCGCACCTCCTGCTGCGCGGACGCGTCGCCACCCGGTTCGGGCCGCGCGTCCCCGTCGTCCTGCTGGGGTGCGTGGCGCTGACCGGGCTCGTGCTGGGCGCTGTCGGCGCGCTCAGCCTCGTGGTCCGGACGCCGCTCAGCGCGCATCTTGACGCGGCGCCGCTCGGCCTCGCGGGCGGGGTGGTCCTGGTGGCCTACGCGGGATACCAGTGGGGCGGGCCGGTCGCCGGGCGGGCGGGCGCGTTCCAGGAGGCGGCCGTGCAGTGGACGATCGTCTACACCCTCGTGGCGGTCAGCCTCTTCTGGGCCGCGACGGACTATTCGGCCGCCGTCGGGACGTGGCGCGCGCACCGGCTCGTCGACCGTCTCGCCACCTACCCCGACGTCGTCATCTACAGCCTGCACGGGCTGAGCATGAGCGCGCCGGGTGTGCGGGAGACGCGCTGCGAGGGACCCGAGTCGGCCTTCCGGTACCGCTACGACGGCCTCAAGCTGGTGATCCGCTCCGGCGACCAGTACTTCCTGCTGCCCGCCACATGGCGGCCCGACGGCGGCACCGCGTTCCTCATACCGCGCGACTCGTCACTGCGGCTGGAGTTCCGGCGGGCCGCCGCACGGCCCGTTCCACCATCCGCCTGCTGAAGCACGGCCAGGCCGTTGATACGCGCGAATCCGCGAGACCAGAACACCCTGAAAGGCTCAGTGCTCCGCGTCGAGGAGTCGTGACAGCAGGGCGATGAATTGGCGCCGTTGGGCGGCCGTCAGGGGTGCGAGGAATTCGTCCTGAATGCCGTCGATGACCTTGTCGAGTTCGAGGAGCCGTTCGAGGCCCGCCGGTGTGATCGTGACGATGTTCCGCCGCTTGTGGGCGGGGTCGGCCGCGCGCTCGACCAGGTTGCTCGACTCGAGCCTGGTCATGGCGGCGGTCACGTCGCTGCGATCGATCCCGGTCCGGCGGCCGAGGTCGGCCTGACTCTGGGGCCCCCACTCCTCCAGGGCGGCGAGGAGCCGGTAGTGGTAGCTGCGCAGTCCGTCGCCATGGGCCTCGAAACCGGCGCCGAGCAGGCCCGATGCGCGGTTGTGCGCTCGGCTGACCAGCCAGGTCGCGCGTCCTTCGAGCCGGGCCGGAGTGCTGCCGGGGTCGTGATGGGTCATGGGCACCCGGCAAGCCTAACAGTTGTGGGTTGAGCCAACACTCGCTATGTTGGCCACACCAACACAGGTGGGGCGTGTCGCCGGACCGCCGACCGTCCCGAATTCCGTCGCCAGGGAGATCTGACCGTGAACACTTCGCCGAAGAACGAGCCCGGCCGCGTTCTCGTCATAGGCCGCAGTCCCAGCGTGCTCCTCGCCGCCGTCGACATCCTGCGAGCCAAGGGCTATTCCGCGGACGCCACGAACCGGTTCGACAAGGTCCTCGACGACTACGATGCCGCCGACATCGACATCGTGGTCTTCGGCGGCATGGTCCCCGCCGACGCGAAAGGACACCTGCGCGAGGCCGTTTCCGCGCGCAACCCGGACGTGACCTTCATCCAGGGCCTCGCCGGGATCGCCGGCCTCATCGCCGCCCAGGTCCAAGCCGCCACATCGGCCGGAACCCCCGAAAGCGGCCGAGCCGTCTACGACGCCGCGCAGCGCTCGGTGCGGCTCACGCTCGACGATTCCGCCACCGTCGCCGTCGAGGCATGGTGGGGCACGTCCTTCGTCCCCCCTGAGCCCAAGAGCGCATCGGAACTCGTCTTCCACGGCCGGCTCGACGCGGGGGCGCACACCATCCCGCTCCCCGACCATGTGCCGCCCGTCGCGTCCTTCGCCGCCGTCACCGTCGGCTCGTCCGTCCAGGTGTTCACCGTCGGCGCCATGCCCGACGCCGTCACGCGGCTCGCGCCCGCCTCGGCCGCCGACGACCGACTTCCCCAGGTCGGCCGCGTCACGACCGGCACCGATGACCGGTAACGCGACCGCGGCGGTCGCGGATCCGGTCCCGAACCGCCGGCTCGGCGTCGCGACGTGGGTCATCGCCTTCGCGCGGTTCCTCGTCGTGCTCGACGGCACGATCATGATCGTCGCCCTCCCGAGCATCCAGAGCTCGCTGAAGATCTCCCCGGCCGACCTGAACTGGGTGGTCAACGCGTACTCGCTGACGTTCGGCGGGCTGATGCTCGTCGCCGGGCGGGTCGGCGACGTCTACGGCCGCAAGCGGGTCTTCAGGACCGGCCTGGTGCTGTTCGGCGCGGCCTCGCTGCTCGGCGGGCTGGCGCCCACCGGCGGGGCCCTGATCGCCTTCCGCGCCGTCCAGGGCATCGGAGCGGCGATCGCCACCCCCGGCGCGCTGTCGCTGCTGGTCGCCACCTTCCCCGAAGGCAGGCCCCGCGCCAGGGCCCTCGGCCTGTACGGGGGGATGACCGGGCTCGCCTCGGTCATGGGCCTGGTGCTGGGCGGCGTGCTGACCACCTATGCCAGCTGGCGCTGGGTGCTGCTGGTGAACGTCCCGGTCATCATCGGGGTCCTGCTCGGCGTCGGCGCCCTGGACGAGGGCGAGCCCGCCGAGCGGGGCAGGATCGACATCCCCGGGGCGGTCACCGCCACCCTCGGCGCCGGCTCGCTGGTGTACGCGGTGGACAGGGTCGGCGACCACGGCTGGAGCGACGCGACGGTCGTCGGCTGCCTGATCGCCTCCGCCGTGCTGCTGGCCGCCTTCGTGGCCGTCCAGCGCACCGTCCGCGCGCCGATGGTCCCGCGCGAGGTGGTCGGCGACCGCGGCCGGGTCGGCGCGAACATCGTCACCCTGCTGATGTCGACGGGCAGCTTCGCCACGTACTTCTTCCTGACCCTGTACATGCAGCAGGTGCTGGGCTACTCCGCGCTGCGGACCGGCCTGACGTATCTGCCGCTCGCGGTGGGGTTCGGCATCGCGGCCGGCGGCGTCGGCCCCCAGCTGCTCGCCCGCACCTCGGAGAAGGCGGCGCTGTCGCTCGCCCTGGCGCTCGCCGCCGCGGGCACCGCGTGGTTCGCCTTCCTGACGGCGCACTCGAGCGTCTACGCGATGGTGATGCCGGCGTCGCTGGTCACCGGCCTGGGCCTGGGCGCCACCACCGTCGTCGCCACCGGAATCGGCGTCCGCGGAATCGACGGCTCCGAGGCCGGCATCGGCTCCGCGCTGCTCACCGCCGGCTCGCAGATCGGCGGCGCGCTGGGACTGGCGGGGCTGGCGACCGTCGCGGTCACGACGACGCGGCACGCGGCGAAGGGCACGGCCCCGTCGGACGCGCTGGTCCACGGCTACACCGCGGGCTTCAAGGTCGCCGTCGGGCTGTACCTGCTCGGCATCGTGGTCTCCCTGGTCACCATCACGCCGTTCGCCGGACCGCGAGGATCGGCGGGCACGACGGCCAAGGTGACCGAGGACGGTGCCGGTGAGCTCGCGTAACCGCTTCAGCGCGCTCGGTCGCGAGGCCGGGTGACGCGAGGCAACCCAGTGCGTCGTGCCGGCCGCGCACCGAAGAGGAGGGAGGGCCGTCAGCGGCCGGTGCGCCGCCGGTCAGCGGCCGCCGACAGAGTGCTGTTCATCGAGGCAATACACCCCACGGAGGTTGGATCATGAACGGCATCAGCGTCACCGGTACCCGCGGCGAGTTCTTCATCGACGGCCGCCGGCTGTCCTACCGGGACTTCGGCGGGACGGGCCGTCCGCTGCTGGCCCTGCACGGCCACCTCTACGAGGGCGAGACGTGGGAGCGGCTGGCCCAGGCGCTGGCGCCGCAGTGGCGGGTCATCGCGCCGGACCAGCGCGGGCACGGCGACTCCGACCGGGCCGCCACCTACACCCGCGAGGACTACGTCGCCGACGCGGTCGCCCTGCTGGACCACCTGGGGATCGAGGAGGCGGTGACGCTCGGCCACTCCGGCGGCGGCATCACCGCCTTCCAGATCGCCGCCCGGCACCCCGAGCGGGTTCCGGCGATCGTCAACGTCGAGGGCCCGGTCTGCGACCTCGACGAGGGGCCGAGCGCACTGTCGTTCGTGCTGTCGATGCCGTACACCGCCCACGACCGGCAGGCGCTCCTGGACGCCATCGGCCCGCTGGCCCCGATGCTCGGCGACAAGCTGCGTCCCACCGCCGACGGCGGCTGGCGGCTGCCGTTCCACCCGCAGGACACCATCGCCTCAGAGCAGGGCACCCACGGCGACCACTGGGCCGACTGGACCGCCACCGCCTGTCCCGCGCTGTTCGTGCACGCCCGCGGCAGCCAGGTCATCACCCCCGAGGAAGGCCGCGAGATCGTCGCCCGGCGTCCCGGCACCCGCCTCGCCCAGTTGGACGGCGACCACTTCGCCCACACCACTGACCCGGACGGTTTCGCCGCCGCCGTCAAGGAGTTCCTCGACACCCTCGGCTGACGGGACCGTTCCCGCTCATGGCCGGCCGTCTAGGGCCGTGGCGCGGGAAGTGGAAGAGCAAGGCCGGTCTTGACGGTGTCGAAGACGACGAGGGTCTCGTAGCGCCTGATGTTGTCGTCGGCCTTGAAGAGGCGGTCACCGAGGCGGCCGCAGTCGCGCATGCTCCGCGCGGCCAGGACGACGACGTAGTCCCATGGCCCCGCGACCCGGTAGCACTGCTGGACCTGCGGGTCGGAGTGCATTCGGTCGGCGAAGGCGCGGTGGTGCTCGAAGGACTCCCTGTCGAGGGTCACCAGGACCGTGGCAAGGACGGTGGGGCCGAGGCGGTGCGGGTCGAGGACGGCGACCTGCCTGCTGATGAGGCCGTCCTTGCGGTAGCGGGCGATCCGCCGCTGGACGGCGCTGGGGGAGAGCCCGATCTGGTCGCCGAGGTCGTGCAGGGTGCGCCCGGCGTCGTGCTGGAGCAGGTCCAGCAGCAGGGCGTCGATCTCGTCCAGGCGCGGGGGCGGTGATTCGGGCACGCAAGATTATTGCGTGGCGGTGCGAATTCTCTCAATCGCATCGATCATGAGTTCGAATAGCGTCGGCCGGGTCCGCAGGCCTCCGAGGGAAGGCGACGAGCATGGACCTGGACACCGCACGGATCGAGAAGGCGGTACGGGTGATCGATCCGGTGTTCCTCGACACCCCGCAGTACCTCGACGAGCAGCTGTGCCGGGCGCTGGGCGGCCGGGCGGTGACGGTGAAGCTGGAGACGGCCAACCCGGTGCGCAGCTTCAAGGGCCGGGGCGCCGATCTGATGCTGAGCACGCTCGCCCCCGGCACCCCGGTGGTGTGCGCCAGCTCGGGCAACTTCGGCCAGGCCGTCGCCTACGCGGGACGGGCCCGCGGGATACCGGTCGAGGTGTTCGTGCCCGAGACGGTCAACCCCGCCAAGCGGGAGCGGATGGAGACCTTCGGCGCCCGGGTCGTCGCGGCGGGGGCGGACGGCGCGGCGGCGCGGAAGGCCGCAGCCGACCACGCCGAACGCCGTCCCGACCGCGTCTACCTGCAGGACGGTCTGCAAGCCGCGATCGCCGAGGGCGCCGGGACGATCGGAGTCGAGCTGACCAAGGGCGCGCCGCGCGGCCGGGGCTTCGACGCCGTCGTGCTCCCGGTCGGCGACGGCGCGCTGATCAACGGCGTGGCGCGCTGGATGAAAGAGCACGCGCCCGCCACCCGGATCGTCGGGGTCAACGCCGAAGGCGCCCCCTCCATGCTGGAGAGCCTGCGCGCCGGCCGCGCGGTCCGTCTCGACCACGTCGGCACGTTCGCCGACGGCATCGCGGTGCGCGCACCACTGGAGGCCGCGGTGCGACGGGCCCGCGCCCTGGTGGACGAGATCGTCCTGGTGACCGACGAGGCCATCGCCGCGGCTATGGAACTGGCGGCGCGCACGCTCGGGATCCTCCTGGAACCGGCGGGGGCGGCGGGCCTGGCGGCGATCGCCGAGGGCGCGGTCGCCGGCGACCGGGTGGCGACGGTGCTGACCGGCGCCAACCCGCGTCCCGAACAGGTCCGGGAGCTGGCGGCCAGGCTCGCGCGTCCCGCGTAGGCGCCTCCCGCACGTCAGATCGCGGTGAAGCCGCCGTCGGCCGCGACCACCGCCCCGGTGACGAAACCGGAGCGCGGCGATGCCAGGAAGCAGAGCACTTCGGCGATCTCCTCGGGCTGCGCGACCCGGCCGAGGGGCTGGGCGCCGGCGAACGAGGCCAGGTACTCCCGGCTGTCGGGGCGGAAGGCGTCGAGGAAGTCGGTTTCGATGACCCCCGCCGCCACGATGTTCGCCCGGATGCCCAGCGGTCCGCCCTCGACGGCGAGGACCTTGGTCAGCTGAGCCAGGGCGCCCTTGGACGCGCTGTAGGCGGCACCGTCGGGCAGCGCGACGGTGCCGGCGTAGGACCCGGTGCTCACGATCGCCCCGCCTCCTCGGTCGCGCATCGCGCGGAACGCCTCGCGCGCGAAGAGGAACGACGCCCGGGCGTTGACGGCCATCACCGCGTCCCAGTCCCGCGCCGTCGTGTCGGTGATCGGCTTGTTGAGGGTGCGTCCGGCGTTGTTGACCAGGATGTCGAGCCCGCCGAAGGCGCCGACGGCCTCCCGTACCGCGTCGCGCGCGGCGGTCTCGTCGGTGACGTCCCGGACCAGGGGCCGGACGCCGGGGAACTCCTCGGCCAGTTCGTCGACCTCGGGCCGCCGGTCGACCGCGACGAGCCGCGCGCCTCGGCCGTGCAGCAGCCGGACGGTCTCCCGGCCGACGCCGCGCGCCGCCCCGGTGACCAGGGCGATCCTGCCGGCGAACTCGGCGGTCCCGGTGGACGGATTCGCAGATGCCATTGTGCCTTCCTTCGATTCACCGCTGTCGGGTGTCAGGGGCGGACGCGAGGACGCGGTGCCCCGCGTTCCGATCGGCGGCCTGCCGCTCAGTGCGCGGTGAGCCCGCCGTCG
This sequence comes from Spirillospora sp. NPDC000708, assembly GCF_040299565.1. Taxonomy (NCBI): domain Bacteria; kingdom Bacillati; phylum Actinomycetota; class Actinomycetes; order Streptosporangiales; family Thermomonosporaceae; genus Spirillospora; species Spirillospora sp. NPDC000708. The sequence continues at coordinate 35,449 of NZ_JBEPCJ010000091.1, read as the reverse complement.
ACCACGAGTTCCGAGCCGGTGACGAACGACGAGTCGTCGCAGGCCAGGAAGAGGAAGGCGGGCGCGATCTCGTCGGCGCGGCCGGCCCGCCGCATCGGGGTGCGCCGGATGTCCGGCTGCCGGTCGCCCTGCTCGTCCAGGACGTCCTGGATCATCGGCGTCGCGACGACGCCGGGATGCACCGAGTTGACCCGCACCCCCTGCCGCGCGTACTCGACCGCGGCGGTCTTGCTCAGCAGCCGGACCGCGCCCTTGGACGCCTGGTAGGCCGCGGCGGCGCCGCTCCCCACCAGGCCGAGCACCGACGAGGTGTTGACGACCGACGCGTTGCCGCTCTCGCGCAGGAGCGGCATCGCCGCCTTCATGCCGAGCCAGGTGCCCTTCTGGTTGACGTCGATCACGCGGTCCCAGGCGTCCTCGCGCGTGTCCTCGATGCCAGGCCAGTCCACGATGCCGGCGAGGTTCACCAGCACGTCCAGCGTCCCGAAGCGGTCGCGCACGAGGGCGATCACCTCGTCCCACTCCCGCGCGGACGAGACGTCCAGGCGCGCTTCGACGACCTCGGCGCCGCGGGCCCGGACGCGGCGGGCCAGGTCCCGCAGGGGCGCCTCGGCGATGTCGGTGATCACCAGCCGGGCGCCCTCGCGGGCGAAGAGCTCGGCCGTCGCGGTGCCGATGCCGCCGGTCGCGCCGGTGATCAGCGCGACCCTGCCGGCGAGCCGCCGTCCTGTCATGGATGTGCCTCCCGATTCCGCGTCCCGGCTCCCCGGTGGAGCCAGGACTTGTTCTCCACCGAGTCTGCGCAGGTCAGCGGGCATCAACCAGGACGCGTGCGGGCGGGGGGGCGGCCCCCCCCGACCGTGCGCCACGACCGGGAGGGAGGGCGCCGTGGATCTGTCCGGTGTCGGTGTGTGGAGCCAG